>NZ_JBSFBM010000005.1:0-63027 GCF_053592955.1 Micromonospora sp. NPDC002411
GGACCTGCTCACGGGTGTTGCAGCTACCGCTGACCGTGATCCAGTGCGGGAACAGGTCACGCGAGTAACCGCTGGTCGATCCCTGCGCTGCCACGGTCAGGGCGTTGAGCTGCGACTGCGCGGTCGCCTTGGAGGGAATCCCGGGCGGCGCGGCCCAACCGGGCTGGGCGTTCGTGGCGGCCAGGCCGGCCATCGCGAGCGCACTGACGGCGATCGCGGCGGCGCGCTGCATCACGCGGGTACGACGAGGTGCGGATGGGGTCGTCGACATCAGGGGTCTCCTCTGCGGGGGTGGGAGGACAACCATCTCTGACAACCATGGCATTCGATCGATGCGCTCCTGAAGACTTGTCGTACAGCTTCTGAGCAAACGGATCTACTCGCGACCCTCGACCGTGTGCCGGAGCGGCGCGTACGTCCGGCCCTCTCAGGCGACGGCGGCGGCCATCCGGCGTACCGCCTCGGTGATCAGCTCCGGTGCGGTGGCCAGGTTCAGCCGCACGTGCCCACCGCCGCCGGCGCCGAAGGCCGTACCGGGGTTGAGCGCCACCCGGCCCCGGTCGAGGAACACGCTGGCGGGGTCGTCGCCGAGGCCCAGGGCCCGACAGTCGAGCCAGGCGAGGTAGGTGGCCTGACCCGGTTGGTACCGGACGACCGGCAGGTGCTCGGCGAGCAGCGCCGCGAGGAGCCGGCGGTTGTCGTCCAGGCCGGTCAACACCGCGTCGAGCCACTCGCCGCCGTTGCGGAAGGCGGCCGTGTGGGCGATCACGCCGAGGTGGCTGGTGCTGACGCTGGCCTCGAACGGGACCCGGGCGAGGTCTCCCACCGCCGCCGGGCCGGCCATGAGCAGCGCGCCGCGCAGACCGGCCAGGTTCCATCCCTTGGAGGCGGACATCAGCGACAGGCCGTTCTCCGCTCCGGGCACCGAGAGGTACGGCACGAACTGCGCTCCCCCGATCACCACCGGGGCGTGGATCTCGTCGGCGACGACTCGTACCCCGTGCTGGTCGGCGAGACCGGCGACGGCGGCCAACTCGGCCGCGGTGTGCAGGACGCCGGTCGGGTTGTGGGGGTTGCACAGCAGGTACGCGGCTGGCCGGCCACCGGCCCGAGCCTGCCGGAACGCGTCCTCCAGTGCCCCGAGGTCGATGCGCAGGTCCTCGCCGAGCGGCGCTTCGACGATCCGGCGGCCGGCGTGCGTCACGAAGTCGTAGAACGGCGGGTAGACCGGGCAGTTGACGACCACCGCGTCCCCGACGTCGGTGACCAGCCGCAACGCCTCGACGACGCCGTGCATCACGTCGGGCACCAGCGTGGTGCGTTCCACGGCCAAACCGTCCCAGCCCCACCGACGGTGGGCGAACTCGGCCAGCGCCTGCGGGTACGCCGTGCCGGTGGTGTAGCCGGTGTCGCCACGTGCGACGGCGTCGGTGATCGCCCGCGCCACCGGCTCGGCCAGCGGCACGTCCATCTCCGCCACCCAGAGCGGCAGCACGTCGTCGGGGTACTCCCGCCACTTGAGGCTGGTCCGCTGCCGGAGCTGGCCGATCGTGAGTTGGCGAAGGGGGTTCGCCGAGTCCCGGGCACCACTCAGCACACCACTCATGGCCGAAGCCTAATCCGCTGCGTTTCGTACCCGTTCGGCTGACGGCGGGGGACGTCGTCGCGCTGCGTGCGCTTGTTACCGTCGATGAGGGGCCACCTGCGGTCGGGGAGGGCATCATGATCGGTCCGGTGACCGTCGGCGCAATCGCCGCTGTCCTGCTCGTCGGTGTCGCGGTGCTGGTTCGCCGCCCACCCGATGTTCGGAGGGTGGCCCGCTGGTCGGCCCTGGCGATCACGGTGCTGGTGGCCGCCGCACTGACCCCGTACACCGTTGACGATTCCGGGGCCGCAGCCGCCTATCTGCTCGGCGTGCCCGTCGTCGCCGCGTTGCTGCCGGTTCTCGCGCAGTGGGCCGGTCGGCTGACCGGGGTCGCCGACGTGGTGGCCGCGCTGGGCATCACCGCGTGGGGGCTGCTGCTCGGGCTGGGCATCGGCGTGGCGTTCCTTCCGGCGGTGGTGCTCCTGATCGCCAGTGCGGTGGGCGCCGGGGCTCCTCGACCGTCCGCGACCACCTGACGCGGGGGTGTCCACGCCCCCCGGGCCGGTGAGGACTGCCTCCGCCCACACCGTCCTCTTCGATCTCGACGGCGTACTCGTACGCGGGGACGCGTTCGCCCTCTTCCTGCGACGCGTCGCCTTCGCGGGTGCGCGACTGCCGCTCGCCGTCGCCCTGCTCGTGCTTCTCGCACCCGTCGCCGCCATCCCCGCCTGGCGTCTGCGGGTGGCCCGGTTGATGAGCTGGGTCGGCTTGTCGGGCCGGAGCGCGGACCGGTTGCGGACCGAGCTCGGGCGGTTCGGCGCGGACCTCGGTACGGAACCAGGGCGGATCATCGCTCCCGGTCTGCGGATGGTCCAGGCTCACCTCGCGGCGGGTGACCGGGTCGTCGTGGTCACCGCGTGTGAACACACCCTGGCGCGTGCGGTGCTCGACACGATCGGCCTCTCCGCTGTCGAACTCGTGGCCTCGCAGATCGACGGGCCGAAGCTGCTCGTGCACAACCACGGGGCGACCAAGCTGGCGCAGCTCGCCGCACAGGGAGTGCGGCCGCCCTGGCGGATGGCCTACAGCGACTCGCTGTCGGATCTGCCGATCCTCGACGCGGCGGAGCAGGCGGTGCTGGTCAACGCCGGCATGCGGCGTGTCGCCCGGGCGCGTCGGCTGCTCGGTGACCGGCTGACCACCGTCACCTGGAGCGGCGATCGGCTGGAAACCGCAGCCGATGAGGGCATCTGACCAGCACTGACCCGCGACCGGCGCGAGTTCAATGGGACAATATATCGACGAGCGCCTATGCTTGCGACACTGCACCGACGGCCAGTGCTCACGCCGCGCCGCCCCCGCGACCACGCACGCCGTCGATCGCCGGTCTCCACGACCGGCCGATGTCGATTGGAGTCTCCGATGAACTGGCGTCCAACCATGGCCCCGCTGGCCGGTCTGTGCCTCGCGCTCAGCGCCGCAGCGGTGCCCACCGGGGCAGCCGCAGCACCCGCCGGAAACCCGCGCGCTGCCCATGTTAACGCTCACGCCGCAGCCGGCGCCGCGCTCGACAATCCGCCCGGCACACCGCCCGGCGCCTGCCCGGCGGGGACCGGCTACGGCTCACCGCTGCCGGCAAGCTCCATGACCGCGACGAAGATCCGGAGTGGCTTCTCCTTCCTCGAAGGGCCCGTCTGGGTGGCAGACGGCGGCTATCTGCTGATGTCCGACATGGCCGCCGGCAGTGGCCCGTACAACGTCCAGCCGTCCACGATCCACCGGTTCACCCCGCCGGCGACCTTCGACACGTTCCTCGCCAACGCCGGCAGCAACGGCCTGGCACTGAGCGCCGACGGGCAGCAGATCATCGCGGCCACCCACGACCAGCGGAGTGTCTCCGCGTACCGGCTGAGCGACCGGAGCCGCAGCACCGTCGCGGCGAACTACCAGGGCCGGGCGTTCAACTCACCCAACGACGTGGCAGTGCGCTCGGATGGGGTCGTCTACTTCACCGACCCCAACTTCCAGCGCGGCAACCGGCCGGACCAGATGAACGGCCGCACCAGCGTCTTCCGCGTCGCCGGAGGCCAGGTGTCGCTGGTCGACGACCGGCTACGCCAGCCCAACGGCATCTCGCTCTCGCCGGACGGGACGGCGCTGTACGTGGGGGCGTACTCGGAGAACAAGATCTACAAGTACGCGGTACAGCCCGACGGCAGCACCGGTGCCCGGAGTGTCTTCGTCAACTACATCGGCGGCCCGGACGGCGGCACTATCGACTGCGCCGGCAACGTGTACTGGACGTCGGGCTTCGACTCGCTGGTCCACGTCTACTCCCCCACGGGCGTCCAGCTCGGCATGATCCGGTCCGGCAACACCGGCACGACCAACGTGGCCTTCGGCGGGCCCGACCGGCAGACCCTCTTCGTCACCTCGGGGCCCCGGTACGACTCGGGCCTGTACAGCGTGCGGCTGAACGTGCCCGGCTATCCGTACTGAACCCGAATGGTGCCGGCGCCCGCCCCGAGCCGGGCGCCGGCACCGGCGCGTTCAGGGCTGCTGACCCGGACGGTCGACGATGGCGAGCCGGATCACCGCCCCCGCCCCGTACAGCGACTCCTTGCCGTTGCGTACCACCGACATGCGGCGGCCGACGTAGACGTGCGTGTCGCGGTCGAAGAGGATGTCCGTGTGTCCGCCGATGCTGCCGGGCACCCGGATCGCCACTGCCGGCCGGCCGGCGGCGTCCACCACACCGCCCGACAGGACGACCGCGCCGGGCTCCCGTGCCAGCAGCTCGTACAGCGCCGCCAGCGCTCGCGGGGGCACGTAGCCGTCGAGCATCGACCGAGCGGTGGTGTACACCATGTTCTCGCTCCCGTAGACGGCCTCTTCGTCGGCGCCTTCGGCTAGGTGCAGGTCGACCGGGTTGTCCCGGAGGTAGCGAAACAACTCGTCCGGGTCGGCGGGCAGGTCGCCGTGGTACGCGGGCGGCGGGAACACGTCGAGTTCCTTGGTGGGGTCGCCCGGATCGTCCAGGCGGAGCACCTTCAGGTCGCTCCATCCGTTCGGTTCGGACTCCAGTCGGTGCCGTCCCTGCGTGTGCGCGACGCCTCCGGCCGACTCCCACCGCTGCACCCGAGCGTTGGTGTACGGGCCTCTGTCCGGCTCCTCCCGGAACGTCGTCACGGTTTCCGTGAAGACGTACTGATCGGGTCGAGCGGTGAGCTCGGGCTGCTGCCGGGCGGCGTCGGCGGCCAGCCGGAGGATCTCCGAGGCGCTGGCCGTGGGCGGCGTGCGGTCGCCCACCCTCGTGGTCTGGACCACCAGGCCACCGGCGGTCAGCGTGACTGCCAGCCCGAACGCTCCGGCGAGACGCCAGCCGGGAAGCAAGCGCCTACGGCGTCCGGCCGAACGGGCCGCCCCGGCCGTCTCGGCACGCCGGCTGACGTGGGCCGTCAGATCGGTGAGGAGTTGTTCTTCGAAGCCGCGCGGCGGCTGATCGATGGTGTGCACAGCGTCATCTCCGTGTCATCAGGCGAGGGTGGCGGCCGGGCGGGCGAGCACGGCGCGGACGACGCGACGGGCACGATGCAGACGGACCCGGGCGGCGACCGGGGAAATCCCGAGCGCGGTCGCCGCCTCGGCGACGGTGAGGCCGTCCACCGCGACGAGTTCGACAAGCGTCCGGGTGCCCTCGGGCAGCTCGCGCAGCGCCCGATAGGTACGGCGGGCCGCCGACTCGGCGTCGATTCGCTCCTCGATGCGGGCGATGTCGTCCGGACCCAGGTCGCGTCGTCCGGCCAGTCGACCGGACACCCGCAGGCGTTGGGCCGCCCGACGCCGCTCGTCGCCGATGACGTTGCGGGCCACCCCGAACAGCCAGCCGATGTGGCTCCCCCGGTCCGGCCGGTAGCCGGCCGCTGTTTCGATCACCGCCAGGAACACGTCGGCGGTCAGGTCGGCGGCCAGGTGCGGGTCGTCCACCCGCCGCGCCACGAACCGGCTCACCGCCTCCACGTGCCGCCGGTAGAACACCGCGAAGGCCACCGGATCGACGCCGATGCCGGAGATGTCGCCGTCGGATGGACTGGGGTCACTCACAGGCCGTCCCCTCTGGTTGCCGTCACACCTCTTCTTCGTGCGGCGGGGCGCGGGTGTTACCGGCTCGCCGGAGAAACGCGCCGCAAAGGTCCGTTAGACAGTCACCTCCGCCATCATCGCCACCGCGAGGGCGTGCTTGCACGGGCCGCGCTGACCCCGGTGCTTCGCCCACCAACGGCAGGTACAGGTGAAGCTCCCGTCGGGCAGCCGGCGTACCCGATAGTCCTCGTCGCCGCTGCGTACCGTGGCGTGCTCCCCATCCCGGCGGACGGCGCCCTGCTCCACCAACGTCCGCGCGCCGACCAGGCGGGGGTTGTCCCGCTCGGCCCGACCCGCGTCGTAGGGCATCGCACGGTGGAAGTACGCCCCCTCGGCGACGTCGAACCCGACCCGCCCGGCGGTGCCGAGCTGGGCCAGTGCGGCGCGGACGCGGTCGTCGGGCAACCCGGTTGCGTCGGCCAGCGCGGCGACGTCGACGGTCGGATCCCAGGCGAGCAGCCCGCCGACCAGTTCCGCGTCGTCGATCACCTCGTCACCGGCGAGCGCGAGCAGGGCGGCCCCCTCACCGGAAAACCCCCGGTACGGCTCGGGTGAGAGGGTCAGGGACAGCCGCAGGGCACCGGTGTCCAGTTCCCAGGTGCTCGGCACGGCCGGCGATCCGGCGCGCACCGCCGGCCCGTACACCCGGAGGCTCCGCGCGTGTCGGAACAGCCCGCGCAGCGCCGCGAGCCGGCCCGCGCCGGCCAGGCAGACGGCCCCGGGCACAGGCCGCGAGGTCAGTCGGAGGGTACGCCCGGCGGGCACCGCCCAGAGCACCGAGCGGTCGCGGGCGCCGGGCAGCCGACGCAGGAACGCCACCGCCTCGGCGGCGGGGATCTCGGCGCGCGGTTCGAAGCCGGCGCTGAGCACCTGCACCTCGGCGAAGCCGCGCAACCAGCGGCGCGGCAGTGGCACCTTCCGCTCCACCACGGCGCCGTCCATGGTGGAGACGGTGAGGTCGTCCGGACCGACCGCGACGTGCAGCGGTTCGATCCCTCCCACCCGGGCGAGCGCTTCGCGCAGCGGCGGGTTGACGTCCACGTTCGTGGTGCCGTGCCCGACGACCTCGCCGTCGAAGCCAGCCGGCACCACGTCCATCCGGGCGTACACCCCGCAGCAGCCGGAGAACGACTCGAAGCGCAACCGCTCGCGGCTGCCGGTGACCACCGGGTCCAGGCTGGCGGGGCTGACCGGCTGGTGGTAGCGGGTGCGGGCCACCTCGGCCACGGCGAGCAGGCCGGCGGCGGCCGCCGCCGGTGTGGTCAGGAACCCCGAGAAGAAGCGCGGGTTGGCGGCCGGGCCGCCGCTGGTCTGGAGGTCCAGGCCAGCGGTGCGCAGAGCCGACGGCTGGAGATATCGGTACGTCTGAACAGCGTTCACGGCACACACCGTAGGAGTCCCTACCGACACTTCGAGCCTCTGATCGGCACTCTGCGAAGGGGCCGGTCTACCCCGCCTTGGGCAGGAGCACGATCGCGTTGCCGACGCGCCGCTCGGTCACCGGTTCGTGGCCCCAGTAGTCGGTGGGCCGGTTGTACAGGATGTCGTCGATCACGAGGGTGCTGTCCCCGCCGATACCGAACATGATGGCGTCGACCGCCCCCAACCACTTCATCACCGCTGCGGCTTCCGGCATCGTCACGCCGACGCTCACCCCCGGCCGTCGTCCGTCGATCACCACCAGCAGGAGCTGACCGGCAGCGGTGATGCCGGCGAGGGTCCGCGGATGCCGGTCCAGGAAGAGACTGGTGTGGTAGCCGTCGCGAGACCGGTAGCCGTTCGCGCCCACATTGATCCACACCTGGCCGCCCCGCACCAGCGCCGGGCCACCGGAGACCGCGGCAAAGGTCGGGCTGGTCACCCGCTGCCCCTGCGGGTCGAGGATCTGGGTGCCGGGCTGAAAGGCCTTGTTGAGGACGGTGTGGTCGCGCAGCCACGTCCCGCCGGCACCGATCCCCTGGAGTACGCGGCCACCGGCGGGGATGGGGCCACCGGCTGGACTGCGCAGCTGCTTCGCCACCCAGTTGCCGTCCACCACCACGTCGACACTGCCGGTGGGTCCGACCGGTGTCTCCGTCCCCCACTCGGGGCGGAACACGACGATCTCGTCCGGGTCGGTGCAGGTCTCGAACCGCCACGGCTGGTCGGCGTAGGGCAGGTCGCCGGGCGTACCGCCAGGCGTGGACGGCGGCCGGAGGTCACCGCCGACACCACCGCAGTGCGCGATCTTCCCCGGTTTGCGGTGCAAGCCGTCGACCTGCCACTGCGCACCGTCCGGGGCCTTCACGGTGGTCGTCGAGGTCAGCTCCGTGATTCGTAGCGGACCGTTCGCTCCGTTGAGCAGCAGCGCGGTACGTCCGTTCACGGCTTCGCTCAGCAGGTTGTTGCCCTGCACGTAGATGCCCAACGGGTCGCCGTCGAAGCCGTTGAAGTCCGGGTTGTTCGGGCTGTCGATGTCGAACTCGCTCGCGTTCACCGCAGCCAGCGCACCCGCGTGCCGGGCGATGTCGCGTACCCGGTCGGCGCTGCGCAGCTCCGGTCCGTGCGCGGCGCCGACCGTCACGGCGGCATCGGGTTCCACGACCAGGGCCCGGACCTCCCACGGGCCGGTGCTGACCTGTTCCCGGAACGCCTGGTGTTCGACGACACCGGTGATGCCAGCGCTCCTGACCTGCGCCAGTCGCGCCTCCGCCGAGGTGGCGTCGCCGAACGTGCCGAGGTGCACGGCGTAGAGCATGGTCGCGTCGGCCGGCGGGCGATACTGCAGGTCCGCCGGCAGGGGTGGGTCGTAGGTGACCTTTGTGGCCTCCGGGTACCCGGCCGCGTGCAGGTCCGCCACGAAGGTGTCGGCCCGTTGCGAGTCGCGGGTCACCAGGTCGGCGCGCGCCGGTGGGAAGTGCAGGGCGATGGTCCAGGACGATGAGGCGTAGCCCTGGGTGTACTTGCGGTAGGTGACTCCGGAGGCGGGCGTCTGCACCGACCCGATCTTGGTGACCAGGCTCTCCGGCCCGAGGGGCATCCGGTCCACCGGGTCCTTGAAGGGAACCGAGCCGCTCGCGGAGGGCATGCCCGCCTGGGCTGCGGCCGGGCGCGGCGCGGCCGACGTGACGACCGCCGGCGCGATGGTGGCGACGACGGCCAGGACGGTCAGACGAACGCGGTGACGGTGATACATGGCGGTTCCCCCGTGGATCGATGCTCGCGGCCACCAGGTGGCGCAGGAGAGTCTCGCATCCGGAGCAACAACGCGCGGCCCGTCGCACAGCCGAGACGGCATCTGCCCGTCAACGCGCCGGAACGCGGCGTCCGATCGTCGCCAGACGAATGGTCTCTCGCCGACCAGGCTTGCCGTCATGAACAACGCACTTGACGGCAAGGTGGCCCTGGTCACCGGTGGTGGTCGTGGTATTGGCGCAGCGGTGGCGTTGCGCCTGGCGGAGGAGGGCGCCGATGTGGCACTGACGTTCCAGCAGAATCAGCGACGCGCGGATGGTGTGGTGGACCAGATCAAGGCCGTGGGACGGATGGCTGTCGCCATGCAGGTGGACAGTTCCGACCCGGCGGCGGTGGTCGGCGCGGTCGACCGGGTCGTCGGCGAACTGGGCCGACTGGACATCCTGGTGAACAACGCCGGCGCGTTCCTGCTCGGACCGTTGGAGCAGTTGAGCCTGGAGGAGTTCGAACAGACCGTCGCGGTCAATGTCCGGGCCCCGTTCGTCGCTGCGCAGGCGGCGGTACGCCACATGAGGGCTGGCGGTCGGGTCATCAACATCGGCAGCAACGCAGCCGAGCGGGCGGTCTTCCCAGGCTTCGCGCTGTACGCGATGAGCAAGACCGCACTGATCGGCCTGACCAAGGCGCTCGGACGCGAACTCGGCGGAAGGGCGATCACCGTGAATCTGGTCAATCCCGGGGCCACCGACACCGAGTTGAACCCGGCCGACGGCCCCAATGCCGACACGATCAAGGGCTTCACCGCCCTCGGCCACTTCGCGGAGCCCAGTGACGTGGCCGCCACGGTGGCCTTCCTCGCCGGCCCGGGCGGGCGCTACATCACCGGGGCGACGGTCAACGTCGACGGTGGCTTCACCATCTGATCGTCGGCTCACCACCGTCGCGTCCATCCTCAACGGTCACGGCCCGTCCTCCTGCTCTCGAGCGTGGACGGGCCGTGGCCCGACCGGCCGTTGCGTCGCGCTAATACCTAGCAGTACTATGCCTCGTACCTCTAGGGTTGGGAGCGGGGTGATTCTGGTGAAGGTCGCGAAGGACCTGGTGGCCGCCTCGGCCACGCCGATGGTGCTCGGCATCCTGACCGAGGGTGAGAGCTACGGCTACGCCATCCTCAAACGGATCAACGAGCTGTCCGGGGGTGAGCTCGACTGGACCGAGGGGCTGCTGTACCCGTTGCTGCACCGGCTCGAGCGGCTCGGCCACGTGGAGTCGAGCTGGCAGTCGGCCACCGGCGAGCGCAAGCGCAAGTACTACCGCATCACCGAGAAGGGCCTGGCCGAGCTGGCCGAGCAGCGCCGGCAGTGGGACACCGTCGTGGGCGCGTTGAAGGAAATCTGGCATGACCGGGTGCCACTGACAGTGGACCCACTGGAGGGCCTCGCATGACGGACGACGACGGGCAGCAGGAGCTGGAGGCTCAGTTCGAGCAGTGGCGCCAGTACGTGCTCCGCCGCCGGGAGCTGCAACCGACGGACGCCGACGAGTTGGAAGACCACCTCCGTGGCTCCGTCGACGAGCTCGTCGCGAGAGGGCTGAGCCCGGACGAGGCGTTCCTGGTCGCTGTCAAACGAATGGGCAGCCTCGACGAGCTCTCCCGCGAGTTCGCCCGGGAGCACTCGGAACGGCTGTGGAAGCAACTGGTGCTGACCGGCGACCCGAGCAGCCCGGTCGCCGGTACGCGCTCGCGGCGGGACCTGTGGGCGATGCTCGCCTGCGCGGCGGGCGCGGTGGCGTCGGTCAAGGTGCCCGCGCTGTTCGGGTTGGGCTTCGACGACGACGGCTCGTTCTACGCGCGGAACTTCGCCCTGTTCGCGCTGCCCTGGCTGGCGGCGTTCCTGGCCTGGCGGCGCGGTGCACGACGGTCGGTGATCGTGACCTTGGTGGCGCTGTTCGTTCTCGGCGCGGTGGCGGCCAATGTCTATCCGCTGGCGGACGACTCGCAGTCCATCGTCGTCACCAGCATTCACCTCCCCATCGCCCTGTGGCTCGTGGTCGGTCTGGCCTACGTCGCCGACGACTGGCGGTCCTCCCGGCGACGGATGGACTTCATCCGCTTCACCGGCGAATGGTTCATCTACCTCGTCCTCATGGGCCTCGGTGGCGGCGTGCTCTCCGCGTTCCTGTTCAACACGTTCGCGGCCATCGGCATCGCCCCGGAGGAGTTCATCTCGCAGTGGCTCCTGCCGTGCGGCGCGGCAGCCGCGGTCGTGGTGGCCGGGTGGCTGGTCGAGGCCAAGCAGAGTGTCGTGGAGAACATCGCGCCGGTCCTCACCCGACTGTTCACTCCGCTCTTCACGGCCGCCCTTCTCGCGTTCCTCGTCGCTGTCGTCTTGACCAGTCACGGCATCGACGTTGAACGCGAGACCCTGATCCTGTTCGACCTGTTGCTGGTCGTGGTGCTGGGGTTGCTGCTCTACTCGCTGTCGGCCCGTGATCCGCTGGCCCCGCCCGGCCCGTTCGACAAACTCCAACTGGCGCTGGTGGTCAGCGCGTTGGCCATCGACGTGCTCGTGCTGGTGGAGATCACCGGACGCATCACCGACGACTACGGCAGTACCCCCAACAGGGCAGCCGCGCTCGGCGAGAACGTCATCCTGCTGGTCAACCTCGCGTGGTCGGCGTGGCTCCTGCTGACCTTCATCCGTCGGCGCGCGCCGTTCGCGGCCCTCGAACGGTGGCAGACCGGCTACCTGCCGGTGTACGCCGGCTGGGCGTGGTTCGTGGTCCTGGTCTTTCCGCCGTTGTTCGCCTACGCCTGACCGACCAGCCGGCTCGGGCCACCCCGAACGTCCTCCTCGATCCGCTTCGCGGCAACCAGCAGCGGCGGAAGCAGTTCCCGACGGATCATTTCGAAGGAGCCTCGGGAGGCGTGCGCGGAGACGTTCACCGCCGCGACCACCGACCCGTTCTCGCCGTGGATCGGGGCGGCCACCGAGCGCAGCCCCTCCTCCAACTCCTGGTCGACGATGGCGTACCCCTGAGCGGCGATCTTCGTCAGGGCGGCGCGGAGCTTCGCCGGGTCGGTGACGGTGCGCCGGGTCAACGGCCGCAGCTCGGCCGTGGCGAGGTAGTCGTCCAACCAGTCCACCGGTTGCGCGGCGAGCAGCACCCGGCCCATCGAGGTGGCATAGGCGGGGAACCGGGTGCCGACGCTGATCCCCACCGTCATGATCCGTTTGGTGGGTACGCGGGCCACGTAGACCACCTCGTCGCCGTCGAGCACCGACACCGAGCAGGACTCGTGCACCTGGGCGACCAGCGCCTCCATGTGCCGCCGCGCGACCTCGGGCAGACTCAGGCTCGACAGGTACGCGTAGCCGAGTTCGAGGATCCGCGCGCGCAGCGAGAAGA
Organism: Micromonospora sp. NPDC002411; assembly: GCF_053592955.1. Classification (NCBI taxonomy): domain Bacteria; kingdom Bacillati; phylum Actinomycetota; class Actinomycetes; order Micromonosporales; family Micromonosporaceae; genus Micromonospora; species Micromonospora sp. NPDC002411. Next base: position 12,314 of record NZ_JBSFBM010000005.1, read on the forward strand.
GCCGCCCGTCGGTGTGCACGTAGCCCAACTCGACGAGGGTGAGCAGGAACCGACGCGCCGCGGCCCGGGTCAGCCCGGTCCTGCGGGCCACCTCGCTGAGGGTGAGCTGCGGGTGTTCGGCGTCGAACGCCCGGATTACCGCGAGTCCGCGTTCCAGTGACTGGACGAACTCCGGCGACCTCGCCGCGTCCTCGCTCACGTTCACCCGGCCTCCTGTCGCAGGGTCTCCCGGGCCACCTTGAACGCCCGGTTCGCCGCCGGTACGCCAGCGTAGACGCCGACCTGGAGCAGGACCTCCGCCACCTCCGCCGGGCTCAGCCCGTTGCGCAGCGCGGCGCGGACGTGCATCGCCAACTCCTCGTCGTGGTGCAGGGTGGCGAGCACGGCGAGGGTGATGCAGCTGCGGGTACGCCGGTCGAGGCCCGGGCGGCTCCACACCTCTCCCCAGGCGTAGCGGGTGATGAAGTCCTGGAAGTCGGCGGTGAACTCGTCAGTGCCGTCGATCGCGCGGTCGACGTGGGCGTCGCCCAGCACCTGTCGGCGTACCGTCATGCCCGTCTCGTGCCGCTCACTGTCGTTCATCGGTCCCCGCGTTCCTCGTGGAGGTGTTCCAGCAGGAGTCGGCTCACCTGCTCGGGTTGCTCGACGTTGGCCAGGTGCGCCGCCGCGTCGACCACGGCGAGTCGGGCCCGAGGGATGCCCCCGACGATCTCGCGGGCGTGCTCGACCGGGGTGGCCGGGTCGTCCGCCCCCGCGACGACGAGCGTCGGCGCGGTGATGCGGCCCAGGTCGGGTCGGAGGTCCATCGCGGCGATCGCCTCGCAGCAGGCGGCGTAACCGTCCGGGGGTGTCGCGGTCAGCATGGCGCGGTGACCGGCGACCACGTCGGGACGGGCGGTGGCGAAGGCCGGGGTGAACCAACGAGCCACCACCGCGTCGGCGATCGCCGGCAGACCGGAGGCCCGTACCGTCGCCGCCCGTTGGTGCCACTGGCCGGGCGGGCCGAGCGACGCCGACGTGCAGAGCAGCACCATCCGCCGCACCCGGTCGGGCGCGTGCGCGGCGAGCCACATGCCCACCATGCCGCCGAGGGACAACCCCGCGTAGTGGACCCACGGCACGTCCAGGTCGTCCAGCGTGCGCAGCAGCTCCCGGCCGAGAAGATCCATCGTGTACGGCCCGGGCGGCACCGCCGAGCGGCCGTGGCCCAGGTGGTCGTACCGGATGATCCGGAACCGTTCGGCGAGCGCCGGGATCTGTGGCTCCCACATCGCGGCGGCGGTGCCGAGGGAACTGCCGAGCACCAGCGTCGGCGCGCCGGCCGGGCCGTCGACGGCGAGGTGCAATCGGGAGGTCACCGGTCCGCGCCCCGAACGGTGGCCAGGGCGCTGTCGACGAACCGGCCGGCCGAGCCGAGCCAGCGGTACGGGTCGAGTGCCTCGTCGATCTCGGCCTCGGACAGGTGGGCGCGGATCGCGGGGTCGGCAAGCAGCGCGGCGCGGAACGAGGGTCCGGCGGCGGCGCGGGTCACCAGCTCGTGGGCGACGCCGCGACCGACGACAGGTGCCAGGCGCGCGGCGACGGCCTCGGCGAGCACCAGGCCGCCGGTCGCGTCGAGGTTCTCCCGCATCCGCGCGGTGTGGACCTGCAACCCGACCAGCATCCGTGCACAGCGGGCGGCAGCGCCGCCGGCCACGTGCAGCAGGTCGAGCAGGGGTTCCCACTCGGCGTGCCAGGCGCCTGCGGCCCGCTCGTTCTCCTGCACCGCCGTGGCGAACAGTGTGGCGACGAGACCCGGACCACGTCGCGCCGCGGCGGTGACGAGGATCGAGTCGACCGGGTTGCGCTTGTGCGGCATGGCCGAGGAGCCGCCCCGGCCGGTGCCACCCTCGGCGACCTCGCCGACGTCGTTCTGGGCGAGCAGCCCGACGTCGAGCGCGACCTTGCCGGTGCTCACGAGGAGCCCGCCGAGGGCGGCGGCCAGGTCGAGCCAGGGCTGGCGGCGGGTGTGCCACGGCAGCGGGCTCGACGGGAGGCCGAGGTGCGCGGCGAACCGCTCGACGACCTCCGTGCCGGCCGGGCCGAACGCGGCCAGGGTGCCGACCGCCCCGCCGAGCTGCGCCGGCTGGGCGGCACGGGCCTGACGCAGTCGGTCCCGGGCCTCGACCAGACCGGTCAACCAACCCGCGGCCTTGAGCCCGAACGTGGTGGGTGCCGCCTGCTGCCCGAGTGTCCGGGCGACCAGCACGGTGTCCCGGTGCGTGTCGGCCAGCCGGGCGGCGGCGTCCACCGCGGCGTCCAGGTGACGCAGCAGCGGGTCGAGCGCCCGTACGGACACCAGGACCAGCGCGGTGTCCAGGACGTCCTGGCTGGTCGCGCCGAGATGCACCCAGCCACGGGCGTGCTCGGGTACGGCGGCGGTCAGCTCGCCCACGAGCGCGACGACCGGGTTGCCCGCGGCGTCCGCCGCCCTGCCGAGCGCCCCCGGGTCGTACCGGTCGGCGCGGCACTGCTCGACGATCGCCTCGGCCGCCGGTGCGGGCAGGATGCCGACGTCCGCCGTGGCCCGGGCGAGCGCCGCCTCCGCGTCGAGCATCGCCTGGAGCACTGACGGGTCGCTGAGTTCCGTGTCGACGTCCGGGGCACCGGAGACGCCGCCGAGCAGTCGGTCAGACGGCGAAGAAGACTGTCTCATGGTCACCCTGGAGGTGGATGTCGAACCGGAGCCCGTCCGTCGCGGGCCTCGCCAGCAGGGTGTCACGGCGGTCGGCGTCGACGCTGCGCAGCACCGGGTCGACGGCGTTGGCCGCCGGCTCGTCGGGGAAGTAGAGCCGGGTGACGAGGCGGTGCAGAAGCCCACGCCCGAAGACCGACAGGGCCAGGTGGGGCGCCTCGGTGCCGCCGTCCGGCGCGGGCAGCGAGCCCGGTTTGACGGTCAACAGCCGGTACCACCCCTGCCCGTCGGTCTCGCTACGCCCGAAACCCCGAAAGCCGGCGAGCGCGGGTGGCCGGGCCCCACGCGGGTCGTCCGGGTGGTCGAACCGGCCGTCCGGATCGGCCTGCCAGCTCTCCACCATCGCGTCGACCACCGGCGTCCCGGTGCCGTCGAAGATCCGACCCCTGATCCAAAACGCTCCCGGCGTGGACTCGGGTACGACGTACGGGCCGTCGGGCCAGCGCAGGCCGATGTGCAGGTACGGCCCGACGGTCTGCGCGGGCATGACGCCCAGCTGCTCACTCATCGTCGTCCTCGTCCTCGAAGGGGGTGCTGTCCCGGCCGCGCAGCACGATGTCGAACTCGTACGCCAGCGCCCACTCGGGTGTGGTGCTGGCGTGGTCGTACCGGGCGACCATCCGTTCGCGGGCCTTCGGGTCGCGGACCGAGTTGAAGATCGGGTCCTGGAAGAAGAGCGGGTCTCCCGGGAAGTACATCTGCGTCACCAGCCGCTGGGTGAACGCGCGGCCGAAGAGGGAGAAGTGGATGTGCGCCGGCCGCCAGGCGTTGTCGTGGTTACGCCAGGGGTACGCCCCGGGTTGCACGGTGACGAACCGGTACCTTCCCTGGTCGTCGGTGAGCGCCCGACCCACCCCTTCGAAGTTGGGGTCGAGCGGTGCGGGCCAGGTGTCCCGGGCGTCGCGGTACCGGCCTGCGGCGTTGGCCTGCCAGATCTCGACGAGCGTGTGGGGCACGGGTCGCCCGTCGCCGTCGCGGACCCGTCCGTGCACGATGATCCGCTGTCCCTGCGGCTCACCGTCGTGTTGACGGGTCAGGTCGTGGTCGAGGTCGCCGAGGCGCCCCTCCCCCAGCAACGGCCCGGTGATCTCGGTCAGCCGCTGCGGCAGGTGGACGAGTGGCTGTTTCGGTGCCCTTGCCACAGTCGACTTGTAGCCGGGGCTGAGCAGGGGCGGGTGGGCGTCGACGTCGTCGCGCCGGTAGCTCGGTAGCACCAGGCCGCCGCCGGCCCGGGTGTCCTGGGTGGTCATTGTCGTCTCCCGTCAGCCTTCGTCGCCTCCAGCGCCCGCAGCACGGCGAGTTCCCGCGCCGTCGGCGGCTCGCCCGTGGTCAGCCCCTCCGCGACGGCGAGGTCCCAACCGGTGGCCGCCTGCGCCTGTTCCCGCGTCACACCGGGGTGCAGGCGGGTCAGCGTGAGCTCGCAGGTGACCGGATCGGGTGCGAGGACGCCGAGATCGGTGATCACCACTCGAGGGCCTCCGCCCCGCAGGCCGAGTCGCTCCCGGTCGCCCGGGCCCGTCCCGTAACCGACCGAGGTGACGAAGTCGACCCGTTCGGTGAACGTCCGGAGGTCCTGCCGGACGATCACCACGACCTCACCGCAGGAGGCGGCGATCTCCGGGGCGCCACCCGCGCCGGGCAGCCGGACCTTCGGGGCGCCGTAGTCACCTCCGACGACCGTGGTGTTGATGTTGCCGTACCGGTCGAGCTGCGCGGCGCCGAGGAAGCCCACGTCGATCCGGCCTGGCTGGAGCCAGTAGTTGAAAACCTCAGGCACCGACACCACAGCGTCCGCCGTGTCGGCGAGGACCCCGTCGCCGATGGACAGCGGGAGCCGGCCCGGCTTCGCACCGAGGCACCCGGATTCGTAGATGAGCACCAGGTTCGGGGCGTGGGTGGCGCGGGCCAGGTTCGCCGCGGTGCTGGGCAACCCGATCCCGACGAAGCAGGCGGTGCCGTCGCGTAGTTGCCGGGCGGCGGCGACGGTCATCATCTCGTCCGCGGTCCAGCCGGTCGTCGTGGTCTCGTCGGTCACGCCGCCGCCCCCGCCCGGTGCACGTGCTGGTCGAGCCAGGCACGGAAGGTGTCGCGGTGCCGGCTGACAGCGTCCCAGGCCCGGTAGAAGTCGTTGTCCCGCACCGAGTAGCCGTGGGCGTAGGAGGGGTGCGCGCCACCGGGCACCTCGGCCACCGCAGTGATCGCCCAGCCGGGCAGGACCACCTGCCCGGGTACGGGTTCCAGCTCGTCGACGATCTCCTCGACGGTGACCAGGGACCGGTCGGCGGCGAGCACCGCCTCCTTCTGCACCCCGGTGATGCCCCACATCTGCACGTTGCCGTCGCGGTCGGCGCGCTGGGCGTGCACCACTGTCACGTCGGGGCGCAGGGCGGGAACGGCGGTGAGCGTCTCACCGGTGAAGGGGCAGGTGATGGGGCGGATGTTCGTCGTGTGGGCCGGCAGGTCGGTGCCGGTGTAGCCGCGCAGGACGGCGAACGGCAGCCCGGACGCGCCGGCGACGTACCGGTTGGCCATGCCCGCGTGGCTGTGCTCCTCCAACTCGAGGGGACGCGGCCAGGCGTTCTGCACCGCGTCCCGGAAGCGGTGCAGCGACCCGACGCCCGGGTTGCCACCCCACGAGAAGACCAGGCGGCGGGCACATCCCGCGCCGATGAGCTGGTCGTAGATGACGTCGGGGGTCATTCGCACCAGGGTCAGATCCTGCCGTTCCTGGCGGATGATCTCGTGCCCGGCGGCGAACGGGATGAGGTGGGTGAACCCTTCCAGGGCCACCACGTCACCGTCGCGAACCAGGTGCGCCACACCCTCGGCCAGCGAGACGAGCTTCGCCATGAGCCTCCCGCCCTTGTTCGCCATGCGGACCGCCGTACTCATCTCGAACGTACGACGGGGGACGACATCCGTCAACGACAGGTTGGTCCGGCCGTCCACAGTGCCGCCAAGTCACGCTGACCGATGCGTTGACGCGAGCCGGACCACGTGCCAACGTTCATGCAGAGAACGGCCGTTCGGTAAGCGAACACATCGGGCCACTCGTGAGCGCCCGTCACGCCCGACCACCCGGGACCACCCCCACCGGCCCCACGCTCCCAGGAGGACAGCCATGACACTGCTGGACGCCACGACCTGGCACGGCACGCTGCACAGCGACGGCTGGGTGGAACCGGCCGGCGGCACGGCGGCCGTGCGGTCCCCCGCCACCGGGGAGGAGATCGGCCAGGTCGGCGTGGCGACCGCCGACGACGTGACGCGAGCCTGCGCCCGGGCCAGTGCCGCGCAGCGCGCCTGGGCCGCCACCGGTTACGCCGAGCGGGCCGCGGTGCTCCGTCGGGCCGGGCAGCTGTTCGAACAGCACGCCGCCGAGATCGGCGACTGGATCGTGCGGGAGGCCGGATCCATCCCGCCCAAGGCCGGCGTCGAGACCGACACCGCGGCGCAGGAGTGCTACGAGGCGGCGGCGCTGGCCTCGCACCCGCTCGGCGAGATCATCCCGAGCGCGCAACAGCGGCTCAGCCTGGCCCGCCGGTTACCCGTCGGCGTCGTCGGGGTCATCGCGCCGTTCAACTTCCCGCTCATCCTGGCCACCCGTTCCGTCGCCCCGGCCCTGGCGCTGGGCAACGCCGTGGTGCTCAAACCCGATCCGCGCACGGCCGTCTGCGGTGGCGTCTCGATCGCCCGGGTCTTCGAGGAGGCCGGCCTGCCCGACGGCCTGCTGCACGTCCTGCCGGGCGGGGCCGAGGTCGGCGAGGCGCTGGTGGCCGACCCGAACGTGCGGGTGGTCAGCTTCACCGGTTCGACAGCGGCCGGCCGCAAGGTCGGCGAGGCGGCCGCACGCCACCTCAAGCGGGCGCACCTCGAACTCGGTGGCAACTCAGCGCTCATCGTGCTCGACGACGCCGACCTGGACCTCGCGGTCTCCGCCGGCGCGTGGGGCTCCTTCCTGCACCAGGGTCAGATCTGCATGACCACCGGACGGCATCTGGTGCACGAGAGCCTGGCCGAGCGGTACGTGGAGCGGTTGGCCGAGAAGGCGGACCACCTGCCGGTCGGCGACCCGGCGAAGGAGCAGGTGGCGCTCGGGCCGATCATCGACGAGCACCAACGCGACAAGATCCACGCACTGGTCACGGCGAGCGTCGACGCGGGCGCCCGATTGGCGGCCGGAGGCACCTACGAGGGGCTGTTCTACCGACCGACGGTCCTCGCCGACGTCACCTCCACGACCCCGGCGTACGCCCAGGAGGTGTTCGGCCCGGTCGCGCCGGTGACCACCTTCGCCGACCAGGACGAGGCCGTGGAGTTGGCCCGGCAGACCGAGTACGGCCTGTCGCTGGGCATCCTCGGCCGGGACGTGATGAGGGCGATGGCCCTCGCCGACCGGATCCCCAGCGGGATCGTGCACATCAACGACCAGACGGTCAGCGACGAGGCGGTGGCGCCGTTCGGCGGGGTCGGGGCCTCGGGCACCGGTTCCCGGTTCGGCGGGCCCGCGGCGAACGTCGAGGCGTTCACCGAGACCCAGTGGCTCACCGTGCGGGGCAGCATCGCGCGGTACCCGTTCTGACCTGAGGGAGCGAGAAGGATGCCGGGAATGCGTACCCAGGTCGGCATCGTCGGCGCCGGGCCGGCGGGGCTCATGCTGGCGCACCTGCTGCACCTGCGCGGGATCGAGTCCGTGGTGTTGGAGAGCCGCAGCCGCGACTACGTCGAGCATCGGCTGCGGGCCGGGGTCCTCGAACAGGGCTCGGTCGACCTGCTCTGCCGCTCCGGTGTCGGCGACCGCCTACGACGGGAGGGGCTGCGGCACGAGGGCATCGAGCTGCGCTTCGCCGGGGAGTCGCACCGGGTGCCGATGACCGACCTGACGGGCCGGGCGATCACCGTCTACGGGCAGCAGGAGGTGGTCAAGGACCTGATCGCCGCCCGGCTCGCCGCCGGCGGCTCGGTCCTCTTCGAGGCCGAGGTCGTCCGACTGGACGGTCTCGACAGCGACTCGCCGGTCGTCCACTTTCGACGTGACGGGCGCGACGAGGAGCTGCACTGCGACTTCGTAGCGGGCTGCGACGGGTTCCACGGGGTGAGCCGGGGCGCGGTGCCCGACGGGGTGCTGACCACCTACGAGCGCGTGTACCCGTTCGCCTGGTTGGGGGTCCTCGCCGCCGCCCCGCCCGCGGTGGAGGAGCTCATCTACGCCAACCACGAACGCGGCTTCGCCCTCTACAGCATGCGCTCCCCCGAGCTGTCCCGGCTGTATCTCCAGGTCGCGCCGGACGAGGACATCGCCGAGTGGCCGGACGAGCGGATCTGGACGGAGCTGCGGGCGCGGTTGGAGACGGTGCCGGGGTGGTCGCTCAACGAGGGGCCGATCCTGGAGAAGTCCATCACCGGAATGCGCAGCTTCGTGGTGGAGCCGATGCGGTGGGAGCGGCTGTTCCTGGCCGGCGACGCCGTGCACATCGTCCCGCCCACCGGCGCGAAGGGCATGAACCTGGCCCTCGCCGACGTCGCGCTGCTCGGGGACGCCTTCGCCGCGTGGTACGACGACGGGCACGCCGACCTGCTGGACGCCTACTCGGCGACGGCCCTGCGCCGGGTCTGGCGGGCCCAGCACTTCTCCTGGTGGATGACGTCGATGCTGCACCGACTGGAGCGCGACGACCCGTACGAGACGCAGTTGCAGACCTCCACGTTGCGGTACGTCGCCACCTCGGAGGCCTACGCCAGGAGCCTGTCGGAGAACTACGTGGGTCTGCCCGAGGTCTGAGCGCGCCACGCCACGATGCATTATTCAACTTATTCATGACGGGCGTCAGAAATTATTGACTTTCGATGCCGGGGTGACTGACCATGGCCACCACAGCGGCGTGCGCCCCCACGCAGCGGTAGTTCACCTGCAGATCCGAGGCATCCGCCGACTTCCGACGCACCCACCACCCCCGCCCAGGAAGGGCCTCGTCAATGAAGAAGGTCATGGCTCTCGGGCTGATCGCCGCTACCGCGATCGCCCTCACCGGATGTACCGACTCCGACGCGTCCACGCCGTCCGAACAGACCTCGGGCGAGTTGCGCAAGGTCCGGGTCGCGGCGCTGCCCATCACCGAGACCGCCGCGCTCTGGGGCGGCATCAAGGCAGGGCACTTCGCCGAACGCGGGCTCCAGGTCGAGGTGCTGCCCGCCCAGGGTGGCGCGCAGGCCATTCCCGCCCTGATGAACGGCGACATCGACTTCGCGATCGGCCAGCCCTTCGGCCCGTTCCGCGCCGACCTGCGGGATCTCGGCGTCGTCATCATCGGCAACTACGCCTCCTCGTACGCCGACGGCGACGACATCAACGCGGTGGTGGCCTCGGCGAAGTCCGGCATCAAGCGGCCGGCCGACCTCGCGGGCAAGCGGGTCGCGGTCAACAGCCTCGGCGCCGCCGGCGACGTGACGATCATGGCGGCGGTCGAGAAGGACGGCGGCGATCCCAAGACGATCAAGTTCGTCGAGGTCGCCTTCCCGGACGCCCCGGCCCAACTGGAGTCCGGCAACATCGACGCCGCCTGGGTGCCGGAGCCGTTCGTCACGCAGCTGAAGGCCCGTGGGGACACCTTCGTCGTCGCGCCCTACCAGGCGGTGGTGCCCGGTCTGACCACCCTCACCACGATCACCACCAAGGAACGCACGGAGAAGGACGCCAAGCTGGTCGAGGACTTCACGGCGGCGATGAAGAAGACGTTGCAGTGGGCCAACGACCCCGCGAACGTGGCACCCCTGCGGCAGGCCATCAAGGACAACCTGCAGCTGCCCCCGCCGGTGGCCGACTCGGTGCGGCTTCCGGCCTTCGGGTGGGAGGTCGACAGGTCCAGCCTGCAGACGCTCGCCGAGCTCGCGCAGAAGTACAAGGTGCTCGACAAGCAACCCAACTTCGACCGTCTCATCCAGCAGAAGTAGCCGGCGCGATCCCGCCCTCCCCGGACCGGGGAGGGCCTCGCCGCCCGCGTGACGACGGGAGTGACATGCGCGTGTTCTCCACCCGACGCCTGCGCGCGTTACGCAAGGCCATGCTGGGCGTGGTCGGCCTGACCGGGTTCCTCGTCGTCTGGCAGCTGATTCCGACGCTGGGTCTGGTCAACCCGCTGTACCTGCCGTACGTGACGGACGTGCTGGCCCGGCTGTTCGAGCAGCTGGTCGACCTCGCGTTCTGGCGGCGGCTGGGCAGCACCATGACGTCCTGGGCGATCGGTCTGACGGTGGCGACGCTTGCCGCGGTCGTCCTCGGGACCGTCGTCGGGTTGGTGCCGTTCCTGCGGCGCGCGACCCACACGGCCGTCGAGTTCCTGCGCCCGATCCCGTCGGTCGCCCTCATCCCGCTCGCCGTGCTGTTGTTCGGCATCCAGATGCAGGCCGCTCTCGTCATCATCATCTACGCGTCGTTCTGGCAGGTGTTCGTGCAGGTGATCTACGGCGTCGCCGACGTCGACGCGGTGGCCCGGGACACCGCCCGCAGTTTCGGTCTGACCCGGCGGGAGCAGTTGTCGCACCTCGTCCTGCCGACCACCCTGCCGTACCTCATGACGGGCCTGCGGCTCGCGGCGGCGGTCGCGCTCATCCTCGCCATCACCGCGGAGATGGTGATCGGCAACCCCGGCCTCGGGCGCATGATCGAGCTGTCCCGCTCCGCCGGAGACGCCGCCGGCCTGTACGCGCTGGTCGTGGTCACCGGTCTGCTCGGGCTCACGGTGAACCTCGTCTTCCGGTTCGTCGAGCGTCGGGTGCTGCACTGGCACCAGTCGATACGAGGAGAGGAGGTGCGGTGACCGCGTACACCGGTCGGATCGCCACCACGCAGCGCAGCCGCAACGTCGGGACCCGGATCGCGGCGAGCATCCTCCACACGCTGGGGCTGCCGACGCTGCTCCTGGTGCTCTGGGCTCTGGTGGCGACGAGAGCGACGAGCCAGTTCTTCCCCGACCCGCTGACGATCGCCGAGGCGTTCCGGGAGACCTGGGTCGGCCCGGCGTTCGTCGAGGACGTGCTGCCGAGTCTCGCCCGCCTCGGCCTCGGTGTGGCCGCGTCGATCGTGCTGGGCATCGCGGCCGGCACCGTGATCGGCCTGACCCACTGGCTGCGTGAGCTCCTCGAACCGCTGCTGGAGTTCCTCCGGGCCATCCCGCCACCGGTGCTGATTCCGGTGGCCATGCTCCTGCTCGGGATCACGGACACCATGAAGGTGGTCGTGATCGTCTCCGGGGCGGTCTGGCCGATCCTGTTGAACACGATCGAGGGTGTCCGGGGCACGGACAGCGTCATGACGGAGACGGCGCAATCGTTCCGGGTGTCCTGGTGGGAGCGGCTCTGGTTCCTCGTGCTCCCGGCCGCGAGCCCACGGATCATGGCCGGCGTCCGTCAGGCCCTCTCGGTAGCGCTGATCCTGATGGTCATCTCCGAGATGTTCGCCTCGTCCTCCGGCCTCGGTTACCGGATCGCCTACTTCCAGCGCAACTACCTGATCGCCGAGATGTGGAGCGGCATCCTCCTGCTCGGTCTCGTCGGCGTCTTCCTCGCCGTAGCTTTCGGTCTCGTCGAACGGCGCGTCCTGCGCTGGTACCACGGAATCAGGGAGGTCAACCGTGCCTGATCGGAGCGCCCTGCTGCGGGTCGAGCACCTGCGGAAGGTCTACGAGTCCGCGACGGGCGACGTCGAGGCGATCGGGGACATCAGCTTCACGATGCGGGCCGGTGAGCTCGTCTGCATCGTCGGGCCGTCCGGCTGCGGCAAGACCACCCTGCTGAAGTGCCTCGCCGGCCTGCTGCGACCCACCAGCGGCGTGGTCGAGATGGACGGCGCGCCGGTGACCGGCCCGAGCCCCGCCATGGCCGTCGTGTTCCAGGAGTACGGTCGCAGCCTCTACCCCTGGCTGACCGTGCGCGGGAACGTCGAGCTTCCGCTGCGGCACAAGAAGCTCCCCCGCGCGGACCGGAACAAACTGGTCGTCGACGCCCTGGAGGCGGTGGGTCTCGCGCACGCCGCGCGAAGCCACCCGTGGCAGCTCTCCGGGGGGATGCAGCAGCGCGTGGCGATCGCGCGGGCTATCGCCTACGAGCCAGACGTGCTGATCATGGACGAACCGTTCGCGGCCGTGGACGCCCAGACCCGGGCCGACCTGGAGGACCTGGTCCGCGAGCTGCACGCCAGCCGGACCATCTCGATCGTCTTCGTCACCCACGACATCGACGAGTCGGTGTATCTGGGTCAGCGGGTTCTAGTATTGTCCACGTCGCCGACCTGGGTCCAGGAGGACCTCGCGATCGACCTGCCGCCGGAGCGCGATCAGATCACGACCCGCGCCCTGCCCCGTTTCACGGAACTGCGGACGCACGTCTACGACCAGATCCAGCGGGCCAAACGCGGGCAGGCTGTGGCCCCGCAACCCGCGCGGTGACCGGCGGCCAGGGCAACGAATTCGCCGAAGGGAACCGCTGTGGGTAGTCGTCAGCCGAAGCAGTTGCTGCTCGCCTTCTTCGGCGAGCATGTCGTCGACGGCGACACGGGGCCGATCCGGGCGAGCGTCCTGATCACCGTGCTGGAGGGTGCCGACGTCGCCGCGCCGGCCACCCGGGCGACCCTCGACCGTCTCGTGCACAGCGGCATCCTGGCCCGCAGCCGAAGTGGCCGGGAGACCCTGTTCTCGCTGACCGAGCACGGCGTCGCCGTGCTGCGCGAGGCGAAGGACCGCGTTCGCGGGCCGCGGCCGTTCGACCCGCAGGGCAGCGGCTGGACGCTCGTCACCTTCTCGATCCCGGAAGGTCAGCGGATGCTGCGGCACCGGCTGCGCTCGACCCTCACCTGGGAGGGCTTCGCGCCGATCCGGGACGGGCTCTGGCTCGCGCCCGGCGAGGTCGACCTCGCCGGGTCGCTGGAGCCCCTGCGCCAGGACCTCGCGCCCAACACCGTGGTCGCCTTCCACGCCCGCGAACTCGCCGGGTTCCCCATCGGCGAGAGCGTCCGCGCCGCGTGGGACATCGAGGCGATCCGGCGTGCGCACCTCGCCTTCATCGAGGTGTGGGACGACCCGTCCGCGGCGGCGATGGCGTCCAGCGCGCTGACCGTACGGACGATGCTCGTGGCGGACTGGCTCGCGCTGCTGCGCGCCGACCCGAGGCTGCCGGCCGAGTTCATGGACGCGGAATGGCCCGCCACGAGATCGGTGGAGACCTACCGCCGGATGCACCAGAAGCTGGCCGGGGCGTCCACGGCGGAGTTCGCGGCACTCGTCACGGCCCGGCCCGCGGCTAGACGCCGAAACGGGTCCGCAGATCAGCCTTCCGCACCTTCCCCGACGCCGTCCGCGGCAACTCGTCCACGATGACGACGTTCTTCGGAAGCTTGTAGCGCGCGATCCTGCCGTCGAGGCACGCCCGCACGGTGTCGGTGTCCACCGATGCCCCCTCCCGTACGGTCAGGATCGCCCACGGCACCTCTCCCCAGCGCTCGTCCGGTACGCCGATGACCGCCGCCGAGGTCACCCCGTCGATCTCGGTGAGGAGCTGTTCGAGTTCGAGCGGGTAGATGTTCTCGCCCCCCGATATGATCATGTCCTTGAGGCGGCCGGAGATGTAGAGGTAGCCGTCGGCGTCCAGGTGGCCGAGGTCGCCGGAGCGGAACCACCCGTCGGCCGTGAACGCCTCGGCGGTCGCCTCCGGGCGCCCGTGGTAGCCGGGGAAGACGTTGGGGCCGGCCACCTCGATCTCGCCGACACCGCCGGTGGGCAGCACCGCTCCTGTCGGGTCGGTGATCCGCACGTCGGTGAAGAAGTGCGGCAGACCGACACTGCCCTGCTTGACGCGGGTCATCGTCGCGGGCAGCGCGGTCGCGCCCGGCGACGCCTCGGTCATGCCGTACCCCTGCGCGAACGACAGACCCCGCGCCTCGTACGCGTTGAGGATGCGGGCGGGCACCGCCGAACCTCCGCAGGTGAGCTTCGTCAGCGTCGACAGGTCGGTCGACGCCCAGGCGGGATGGTCGGCCATCAACTGGTAGGTGGTCGGCACGCCGCTGAGCATGGTGACCCCGTGCCGTTCGATCTGCGCGAGCGCGCGGCCCGGCTCGAAGCCCTTCTCGATGACCATCGTGGCGCCCTTGAGGATGACGGGCAGGGCGCCCATGCCGAGCGAGGCGACGTGGAACAGCGGCGAGATCATGAGCGCGACGTCGGTGGAGACGACGTCGTAGTCGACCACACAGTTGAGCGCCACCCAGGTGAGGTTGCCGTGGGTCAGCACGGCGCCCTTGGGCCGACCGGTCGTGCCCGAGGTGTAGACGATCGCCGCCGGTTCCCGGTGGGTGGTGTCGGCGTGGTCGGTGAACGCGGCGGCGGCCCGCGCCAGGTGAGCCAGACCGGGGCGGTCCGCCGCGCCCTCGCCGGTGACGAGGACGTGCGGGGTCCGGGCGGTCGACGTGGCGGCCGCCACCGGCACCGCGAAGTCCGGGTCGTGGATCAGCACCCGGGCGTCGCAGTCCGCGAGCACGTACGCGATCTCGGGCGCGGCGAGCCGGGTGTTGACCGGCACGAAGACGGCCCCGACCTGCGCCGCCGCGAACATCACCTGAAGGAACTCGGGGCTGTTCTCACCCAGGTAGGCAACCGCGTCACCCCTACCGACGCCCCACTCGCGCAGCACCGCCGAGATCCGGTCGGTGGCGTCGGCGAACTGGCCGTACGTCATGGTCGAGCCGTCGCCGTGGATGAGGGCGACAGTGTGCGGGGACTTGAGCCGGCGCTTGACCAACCAGGCGCCGATTCCGTGCTGGTGCATCATCAGTCTCCCGGTGGTGGAGGTGGTGTGCTCACCCGGCTCGGCGGACGCCCCGGGCGCTCAGGCGTAGAAGCGGTACAGCCCTCTCGCGACGACCGCGGGCTTGGTGCCGCCCTCGATCTCGATCGTCTGGTCGACGGCGATCTGGTAGCCACCGCGGACCTCGACGACCTCGACGACGGTGGCCCGCATGCGTACCCGCGCCCCGACCACGACCGGCGCGGGGAAACGCACCTTGTCGAGGCCATAGTTGACCTTCGTGGTCACGCCCTTGACCTCGAGCAGCTCGGTCCAGAAGGGAACGGCCAGGGAGAGGGTGAGAAAGCCGTGCGCGATCGGCGCGCCGAACGGCCCGGTCCTCGCCCGTTCGGGGTCGACGTGGATCCACTGGTGGTCGTCCGTCGCGTCCGCGAACAGGTCGACCTGGTCCTGGGTGACCGTGCGGTACTCGGTGTGACCGAGATCGGTGCCGGCGAGGTCGCCCAGCCGCTCGTAGGTGATGGTCGTCGTCATGGCGCTTCCTCTCGTCGTCACCCGGCGAGGCCCAGCAGTCGGGCCGCGTTGTCCTTGAGGATGCCCGGGAGCACGTCCGGCTTGAGATCGGTCGCTTGCACGTCGCGCAGCCACCGGTCGGGGGTGAGCAGGGGGTAGTCGGTGCCGAAGAGCACCCGCCGCTTCAGCACCGAGTTGGCGTAGCGCACCAACTCGGCCGGGAAGTACTTCGGGCTCCAGCCGGACAGGTCGATCCAGGTGTTGTGCTTGTGCGTGGCCACCGACAACGCCTCGTCCTGCCAGGGCACCGACGGGTGGGCCATGATGATCTGCAGGTCGGGGAAGTCGGCGGCGATCGGGTCGAGCAGGATCGGATTCGACAGGCCGAGCCGCAGACCGTAGCCGCCCGGGGTGCCCGCGCCGATGCCGGTCTGCCCGGTGTGAAAGAGCGCCGGGACGCCGGCCCGCTCGAGGAGACCCCACAGCGGCGCGTACTCGTCGTGGCTGGGGTCGAAGCCCTGCACTGTGGGGTGGAACTTGAAGCCGCGTACGCCGTCCTCCTCGATCAGTCGGGTGGCGAGGTCGAGGGCGGCCTCCCCCGTACGCGGGTCGACCGACCCGAACGGGATGAGCACGTCGGCGTGCTCGGCCGCCGCGCGGGCGATGTCGGCGCTCGACAGTGGCTGGTGCTTCAGTTGGGTACGCGCGTCGACGGTGAAGACGACTGCCGCCATGCTCCGCTCGCGGTAGTACCGGGCCACCGCGCCGACCGCCGGCCGTGGGCCGTCCGTCCGGAAGTACGCCGACGCCGCCGCCACGAGAGGTTCGGGCAGTGAGGCATGACCGTGGTCGTCGACCTCGATATGTACGTGCATGTCGATCGCCGTGACGGTGTCGAGGTCGATCGCGGGCTGGTACATGGGGCCAACCTTCGTCGGGCGGGTCAGGACGTCGCGGGCTCGAACTCCTCGGGGAGTTTCGGGAAGCGTTCGCCGACGCTCTGCTCGGCGTCGGCGAACGTCGTCGGCCAGGCGTCCACGAGCGCGTCGTACGTCCAGCCGCCCTCGCGGTGCGCGGTCACCGCCGCCTCCGGGTGGGTCCAGATCTGCAGGCGGTCCCCGCCGACCCCGATCACCTGGCCGGTCACCGAGGCCGCCGCGTCGGAGCCGAGGAACGCGACGAGCCCGGCGACGTCGTCCGCCGTGCCGAACCCCAGGTCGTGTCGGAAGAACGCGGGCATCGGCTCGCCGTTCGCCTCGGCGCGTACCGCCGCCGCGAAGTAGGGGACGGTGGCGGTCATCGCGGTCGCGGCGACCGGGACGACGGTGTTGGCGGTGATACCGGCCCGCTTGAGCTCCAGCGCCCAGGTGCGGACCATGCCGACGATGCCCGCTTTGGCCGCCGCGTAGTTGGTCTGGCCGAAGGTGCCCCGCTGCCCGGTGGGTGACCCGACGCAGATGATCCGCCCGCCCTCGCCGGCCTGCCGCATGTGCTGCACCGCCTCGCGCACTGTGGTGAACGTGCCGCGCAGGTGCACGTTGACGACGGTGTCGAAGTCGTCGTCGCTCATCTTCCACAGCACTGTGTCGCGGAGGACGCCGGCGTTGGTGACGAGGATGTCCAGCCGCCCGAAGTGCTCGACCGCCGTGCTGACGAGTTCCTTCGCGGTCTCGGTCGGACCGACCGGCGCGACCACGGCGACGGCCCTGCCGCCGGACGCCTGGATCCCTGTCACGGCGTCGGCCGTGGCCTCGGCGTCGACGTCGTTAACCACGACTGCGGCACCGCGCCGCGCCAGCTCCCGCGCGTAGGCGAGGCCCAGGCCCCGTGCGGCCCCGGTGACGATGGCGACTTTGCCGTCCAGTGACATGAGCGCTCCCTGTCGTCGATGGTGGCCCTCCGGGTACTACGCGCACCGGCAACGTAATGCAGAATTTGATCGGGCGTCAACGATCTGCAGTCTTTCCCAGCGCCCGGGAGAGCGCTCGGCCCGCCGCCCGCACCAGCGGGGCCAGCGCCACCGGGTCCGCCCGGTCGTGCGCGACCACCAGCGAGATCGCCGCCGCCACACCCTCCGGTACGCGGATCGGCGCGGCCACCGAGAGAGCGTCCATCGTGACCTGACGGTCGCTGACCGCGTACCCGACCCGGCGCACCTCGGCGAGGCAGCGGCGTAGCCGCCTCGGGTCGGTGATGGTCATGTCGGTGTACCGCTCCAAGGGCGCGGCCAGCACCTGCTCCTGCACCTCGACAGGGGCGTGGGCGAGCAGGACCAACCCGACTCCGGTGGCGTGCAACGCGAAGCGGCCGCCCACCCGGGTGAGCACGGGCACCGCGTGCCGCCCGGAGATCCGTTCGATGAAGACGAGTTCGAGGTCCTGCCGGACGGCGAGTTGGACGTTCTCGTGGGTCACCTCGTACAGGTCCTCCATGACCGGCAGGGCGAGTTCGCGCAGCCCCAGACCTCGTGGCGCGAGGGAACCCACCTCCCACAACCGCAGGCCGATCCGGTACCGCCCGTCGTCGCCGCGCTCCAGGGCGCCCCACGCGACCAGCTCCGCGGCACGTCTGTGCACAGTGGGCACCGGCAGACCGGAGCGGCGGGCCAGCTCGCTCAGGGTCAACGCCGGAGTGGCCGGGCTGAACGCGTCGAGCAGGGCCAGCACCTTGCTCGTCACCGACCGTCCCGGTTGTGCGCGCACCTCGCCATCATCCCCGCCCGCGCCGGCAGGTCACAGCTCCAGCACGAGTCGGGGCGTACGGGCCCGGGACACACAGATCATCATCATGTCCCCGGCGGCCCGCTCCTGAGCGGTGAGCAGGCTGTCGCGATGATCCGGCACACCGTCGAGCACCGGTGTCTCACAGGTGCCGCAGGTGCCCTCCCGGCAGGACGAGAGGACAGACACGCCGGCCTCCTCCACCGCCTGCAGGATCGGTGTGCCCGGCGGCACGGTGACCGTCTTCCTGGAGAGCACCAGCTCGACCTCGATCGTCGTCTCCTCCCCGCCGGTGGTGGCCAGCGGGGTGAAACGTTCGACGTGCAGCCGACCGGGCGGCCAGCCGAGGCACCGCTCCTCGACCGCCTTCAGCAGTGGTTCCGGGCCGCAGCAGTAGACCAACCGGTCGTCCGGCCGACCCAGCAACCCGGCCAGGTCGAGCAGCCCGGTCTCGTCCTGCGGACACAGGTTCACCCGGTCGCCGTACCTCTCCCGCAGGGTGGTGGCGAAGGCCATGGTGGCGCGGCTGCGTCCCCCGTACACCAGCTGCCAGTCGGCGCCCGCGGCGTCGGCGGCGGCGACCATCGGTGCGATGGGGGTGATGCCGATGCCGCCGGCGACGAAGAGGTATCGCCGGGCCGCGACCAGCCGGAAGGTGTTGCGGGGCCCGCGCACTCGGACGGTCGCGCCGACGGTGAGCCGCTCGTGCGCCAGCCGGGAGCCGCCGCGCCCGTCCGGTTCCCGTTGCACGGCGATTCGCAGGACCGACCGGTCCGCCGGGTCGCCGCAGAGTGAGTACTGGCGGGTCAGGCCCGCCCCCAGCTCCAGGTCGATGTGCGCGCCCGGTGTCCAGTCGGGCAGGTCGGCACCATCCGGCCGGCCCAGACTGATCGCGACGACCTCCGTCGCCACCTGGTCGCGGCGCGTGACCACCAGCTCCACACCGGCCAACTCGTCCATCGTCACGCTGGCATCGCCAACCGGGTCGGCGGGTCGGGTGCCGGCACGGCTGCGGCCTGGTGGCCCTGCGGGTGGCCCAGCAGCCACTCCCACAGCTCGATCGGCTCCTCGGCGAGGCGCTCGGCGCCGCAGTGACAGCTCCCCCGCAGGATGTCGGTGCCCGGCAACCAGTGGACCCGGTAGATCCGCTCCCCGGCGTGGGAACTCATTGCGGCGCTCCCACCGTCCCCGACTCCACCAGTCGGGCCAGCATCCGCCGGGCGGCCAGGCCTCCGGTGTCGATGTTGATGCTCAACTCCTGGTACCGGTCCGGCTCGGCGGCGATCACCTTCTCCAGGATGTCGAGCGCCCGCACGTCCTGCATGACCACTGTGTGGTTGCTGTCGTGCAGGTACTCGCTGACCGACTCGTCGTCGATCGCGAAGTCGCGCGCCACGGCCCAGAAGTCGTAGGTGGTGTGCTCGGTCGACGGGGTGATCGCGTACACGATCTCGGCGTGGAAGGCCTCGTTGTCCTCGCCCTCGGCCGGCGGGTAGACGCCCTGCGGAGCGATCCGGCTGTGCAGGAGGTACAGGCAGGGCGGGTGGTACTCGATGTCCTGCCACCGGGTGATCCGGCCCTGGATCCCGGTCGAGCGGGCGTAGAACGGCGGGCAGGCGGCGTCGTCCATGTGCCGGCTGACGTGGACGACGCCCCGGTCCTCGTCCACAGTGGTGGTGATCGGGGTGTTCGCCACCTCCGGCGTGCCGATGTAGCCACCGTGCAGGTACGTCTCGTGGGACAGGTCCAACAGGTTGTCCACCAGCAGGCCGTACCGCGCGTTCAACGGGGCCATGCCCCGCACCACGGCGTACCGAGGGTCCGCCAGCCACGGCGCGCGGGGAATCGCTGCCGGATCGGCCCGGTCCAGGTCGCCGATCCAGACCCAGACGAAGGAGTCCTGTTCCACCACCGGGAAGGAGAGGACACGTGCGGTGCGCGGGATGCGCTGCTGACCGGGTACGAAGACACACGCGCCGGTCGGGTCGTAGGTGAAGCCGTGGTAACCGCAGACGATCGTGTCGCCGTCGAGCCGACTCTCCGACAGCGGGTAGCGCCGGTGCACGCACCTGTCGGCGAGAGCCACGGCCAGTCCGGCACCGGTGCGGTACAGCACCAGCGGCTCTCCGAGCACCGTGCGGGCGAGCAGGTCCCGCCCGACCTCACTGCCGTAGGCCGCCACATACCACTGGTTACGAGCGAATGCCATGCGACCGGACCTCCACGCAGACGAACGTCGATGGAGCCGAATCATCCCGTGCGCCGTCGGCGGTGGGGACCGGAGCTTTCACTGGGTGAAAAGCCCGGCGTTCGTCTTCACCGGCCTCGGCCGGCCGCAGGTGTGTGGCTGCCGCGCTCAGGGCCCGGCAGCCACACGACGCGTCACTTGTTCTGCTTCTCCTGGCACGGCACGCAGAAGCGAGCATGCGGAAGCACTTCGAGCCGCTCGGCCGGGATGCTCTTGCGGCACTTCTCGCAGAGGCCGTAGGTGCCGTCGCTGATCCGGCCCAGCGCACCGGTGATCTGCTCGATGTTGCGGCGGGCGGCCGCCAGCAGCGCGGCTTGGTTGTGGGCCTCGCCCGGGTCGCCGGTGTCCGCGTTGAGCTCGGTCAGTTCCCGGAGCCGGGCCGTCTGTGTGGCGAAATCGTCCGCCAGGGACGCTCGCAGATCAGCCAGCCAACCCTGGTCGACAGTTCGATGATCGAGGCTCATGGCCTACCTTTCCGAAAAGGGGTGCAAAAAAAGAAAAAGGCCGAAGCTCTGATGGCTTCGCCCTGGCGGTCGTTCTGGGATGCAACGATTCCGCGGGAGGGTCTCGGCCGGTTCGCACCGGGCTGGACAGCCGGTGTGTGGGCGCGGTGTGAGACGCGCGGACGACCGGCACCCGCAGGTCGGCCGTCAGGCGGGCCGCCGTCGCCATCCGGGCAGCACCGAATGCCGCCACCTCAGTGACGGCAGGCGAGCGGAGAGTCACCGGCGGCATGCCCTCCACCATAGGGCGGCGCTCGCCGCAATGCCAATGCCCGGGACCCGTCAGCCCCGCTCCAGGCGGGAGCGGGGCTCGGAGCCAGCGGGACGGTGAGCGAGTCAGTTCTGGATCGAGAACGTCGCGACGACGCCGTTGTGGTCGGACTTCGTGCCGCCGACGATGTCGTAGCCGGTCATCCACATGAGCTGATGGTCCGGCAGCCGCTTCCAGAAATAGACGTAGTCGATGTGCCGGTTGCCGTGCGTCCCGGTGCCCTTCTCGCCGTGGAGGTTGTAGTTGGAGCGCAGGTTCGGCAGCTCGTTGGCCTCGAAGACCTGCCACGGGAACTTCGCGTACCCGTAGCTCCGGTCGGCGCTGAAGTCGACGTTGAGGTCGCCGCTGACGATGACCTGGCCCTCGGCCTGCTTGGCGACCGCCAGGTCCTTGAGGTTCTGGAACTGCGCCTCGGCGCACCTGGTGCGGGGCAGGTCCTCCGGTCGGCCGGCGGATTCGATGCCGGCGACCGCGTGGGCGTTGATGTGCGTCACGGCGCGACCAGTGGCCTTGTGCCGGTACCTGACCCAGTTGTTGTACCGCGCGGGCGGCACCTCACCCGGACCGTTGGTGTCACAGACGAAGACCGAACCCTTGTCGAGTACGTCGAACATGCTCTTCTTGGCGATCAGCGCCTCTCCGGCCTGGTTGGTCCGGCCCGGCGCGTACAGCCACCAGCCGTTGTTCGCGGCCCAGCTCTCCAGGAAGGCCTTGCGGTTGCCGACCTCGTTGAGGCCGACGACATCCGCCGTGGACGCGATCAGGTTCAGGTCGTGGACGAAGTCCGCCTGGCTCAGCCCGTTGTAGATGTTCAGCGTCGCCGCCTTGAAGGCCACGTTCGCGGCGGCCGCCGGTGTGGCTGGCAGCAGGGCCGCCACCAGTGTCACCGCGCTCGCGACAGCACCCAGGGCGCGGATGGACCAGGCTGTTGTCTTGCGCATCGACTCTCCTTCGCCCGAGCCGCCGTCGATGGCGACCAGCGACGCACACTATCGATTCACATCGACATGGCGTTGAACACCGGGGAACAGACGATGGACAGGACGGCTCGGTCGTCGGAGATTCTGTCCCCCCGAGACCGGGAACCACCCCGGGCGTCGTCGACACCCGGGGCGGCGGCCGGTTGTTGCCAGCGGTGAGTCGTGGCGATCGACGTCAGCAGCCGAGACGTTTGGTCGAGAGGGCGATGTCGTCGATCCACAGGTCGAACTGGCCCGGCGTGGTCCCGCCCTGGTAGAGCTGCCAGCCGATCTTCACGGTGTTGACCGTCGGCAGGACGAAGGGCACGTCGTTGCCCCCGTGCTCGGTCGTGGAGGCGGTCAGTTCCGGGTTCGCCACGCCGTCGATCCACACGGCGACGCGGTTGTCCGTCGGGTCGAGTTTCCACTCGAAGCACTGCCAGGTGTCCTCGGTGACCGGGGCGGACTCACGCCAGTTGGTCCAGTCCCCGGTCGGGCCGCCGTCGGCACCCACACCCCAGAAGATCCCCGGCACCGTGGGCGCGTACTGGCCGCCGACCGGACGGACGACCTCCGAACTGCCCGCGCCGGTCGCCTCCACCAGCGTGAAGTGCGCCCAGTCGGGGGCGGTGGGGAAGGCGTCGACGCGCAGCCGCATCCGCCCGTAGAAGCGGTTACCGGGTGCGGCGAAGTCGTCGACGCGCAGGAAGGCGCGCCCGTTGTCGACGGTGCGGACGTGCAGAACCTGGTTGCCGCGCCGGCCACGCTCCACGGTGAGCGTGCCGTTGCGGGTGTCGACGCCCCAGTCCAACGTGCTGGCACCGCCCGGCGGGAGCCGCTCGAAGTCTTCACAGAAGAGCAGGCCACGGGTGGCGCACGAGCGCTGGGAGGCGCCCGACGCGCTCGCCGGAACACTACCGGCGGTTGTGCCGAGGATCAGGGCTGCGGTGAACACCGCGAGGTAACGGCGCATGGTCATCCTTCGTGACATTGGGCCCCCACCTCAGCGGCCAGGGGCGGGAACGGCTCTCCCGAACATGGCGATCGCCGCCTGCCTCGTCGCCGGCCGGGTGCGCCGACCTGGCGCATCGGACATTCCGGTGTCAGAGGTCGTGGCGCGACGCGCGTACGTCGGGTAACTACCCGTCGTCGTGGAGATGGCCCGGCGGTGCGGCGTACGCCCGCGGACGAGGCGGGGTTGCCTGCACTGGGCTCCCGTGCTGACCGTTCCCAGCGCGGTTGCCCCCGCGCTGCGGCCGAGCCATTCCAGCACACCCGCAACCACCCCGGCAACATCGACACGCACCTCTGCCCGCCCGTCCTCACCGAGTGGGCGGGCCCGCTTCGCGCTGTCCGCGACCTACGGGCCGGGAAGGACTTGACGCGCCGACGTCCATCACTCATGGTCGATCAGGCATCGACAAACCCGAATGCGTGACACGGGGAGGACTCATGAAGGCTCTGGTCACCATCGTCTCGGCGACGGCCCTGCTACTCCTGGCCACGGGCAGCGCGTCGCACGGTCGGCCGACGGCCGACGCACCCTGCGCCGGGCAGATCCACGCCAACCCCGGGTTCGAACGCGGCACCACCGACTGGACCGCCGGCCCCCGCATCGTCGTGTTCGGCGACGCGGCCCGACCCGCGCACACCGGCCGCGCGTACGCCACCTTCGCCGGGCTGGACGTGACGCGTAGCGACCTGCTGCGCACCACAGTCACCGTGCCCGCCGACTGCGACCTGACCGTCCGCTTCTGGGTACGCACCACCACCACGGAGACCACCCGCGGCGACTACCTGAACGTCGGACTGGCCGTCACCGGGATACCCCCGAAGACGAGGTTCTCGCTGGCGTTCGACGGCGGGGCGCAGTGGCGGCAGTACAGCATGTCGAGCGGCAGGGCGAGCACCGAGCGCACCGCGACGGTCAGCTTCCTGGCCAGCGAGACGGCCGGCAACGGCGTCACGACCTTCGACGTCGACGACGTGACCTTCACGTTGGGCTGACCACCTGCTTGCCAGCCCGTTCAGTGGGGTACGGTCGGCCGCTCGGGTGGTTTGCCGCTGGCGCGCATCATGTCGGAGACGGCGATAGCGGCCAGAACGAGAACGGCGACGACGGCCACGGCCAGCGGCGGCACGAGGGTCACGGCGGGCGCGATCCCGGCGAGCACGAGTGCGCCGATCAGCCGGGAACGGGAGACCCGGGCGAACACCGCGTGTTCCGCCAGGGCACGCCCGATCAGGAACAGGATCGGCCCGCCGAGGATGGCAACGGTCCAGGCTGCCTCGGTGCGCCCGAAGGGGTGCCTGATCACGATTTCGTAGCCGACGGCGACCGCGACGATGCCCGTGACCATGAGGACGTGTGCGAGGAACGCCTCACGGATGAGACGGGGTGGTTCGCGAGCGGCGGCGAGCGCTTCGGGTAACAGTTGGCCCGCCTTGAAGAGATAGACCCGGAACAGCAGCACGGTGGTGACGAACGAGACGGCGAAGGCCGCGGCGGCACCACCCTGCTGAGGCGAGGTGTCGCTGTAGGCCGATCCGGTCGTCAGGATGAGCTCGCCGAGGGCGATGATGAAGAACTGCCGGTACCGCTCGGATATGTACTCGGCGGAGACGGGCCACTGCTGTGGAGTGCGCAGGGTCCACGGCGCGGGGTAGAAGAGCAGCAGTGCCGTGCCGTCGATGGCGATCGCGAGCGCCCACAGCAGCCCGCGAGCCGGGTCGGGCAGAATCGCGCCGGCGATCCACGGAAGGGCGGACAGCGAGAACCAGAGGAGCACCCCGGCGGCGCGGCGCTGCGCCGCGTGACCGCGCAGCGCCGGCACGATGACGAGACCACGGATGATGTGGACCGCGACGTACGCGCCGGCGAACGCCAGGCTCCCGTCGCCGAACGCCCGGGGCACCGCGACCGCCATGATCATGGCGCCGAGCATGGCCGTGTAGACCATCCCCTGGAGCTGCGGCGTCTGCAGGTCGTAGATGTCGGTGACCCACGCCGTGACGAACCAGAGGACGAGGAAGGCCAGCAGCAACAGCACCGTCTCGCCGGCTTCAACGAGGACCCCTCGCCGCTCGGTGAGATCCTCCACCAGCCGGTGGGAGACCCGGTTCAGGGCGAAGACGAACACCAGGTCGAAGAAGAGCTCCAGGAGGTTCGGCCGCTCAGGTTGCCCTGGCTTACGAAGCAGCGCTGCCGCCTTCGTTGACATACGGCCGCCGATCCTGCCAGCTTCGTTCGTCCTCCGAGAATTGATACCATTCCCGACGTTCTGCCGGGGCTGTTACCGCCAGCAGCCGCGTCCTTTCACCCGCCTGGGCAGCCCCGTCAGGGCCACGGGGTCAGGGCCGCGGAATGACGGCCGTCGCCACGACGACGCTGTTGATGATGGTCGCGGTGACGGTACGGGCGACCGCGTCGGCAGCGGCACCGGCTCCCCAGTCGCCCTGCTCGAGTTCCTTCGCGCGGTTGATCACCGGGGAGGTCCAGGGGATGTCGCGGTCGAACTGGGGCAGTGTTCCGCTCGCCGACAGCAGCGCCCCGAGGGCAGCCACCCGGGGTCGCGGTTCGACGCCCTCGACGAGCACATCGCGTACATCTCCGAGGAGCACGGACCGACGGCCGGTCCCCCCGTCCTCCAACGCCGTCGTGGTGAACAGGCCGAGGGTCCGGCGGCGTGTACGACGGATGTCGCCACTGTCGACGAGGCGGTCGAGCACCGGGCCGCGCAGCGTCGGCCCGACCGCCGCGAGGACGGTCTGCACACCGCGGGGCTTCTGCGCGACGTAGTCCCACGCGGAGCGCAGGATCTCGTCCGACGGCGGGCGGTCCGCGACGGCCTCGACCCGCGTCGACGAGCCCCGGCCCGAGGTGCGCACCTGTTCCCCGAGCGCCAGGTCGGCGAGCACCGCCCCGGCGAGTACGTAGAAGAGCGTGTTCTCCCCGGCGATCACCCCGCTGCCCCGGAAGCCGGCGTTCGGCTGGAACAGGAGCAGCAGCAGGTCCTCGGCGAGGCTCGCCTCCGCCCCGTACCCCATGTCTTGTCGCGTGGCCATCGGTCCTACCTTTCACGGTTGTGGTCGTCGGCGCTGGGATTCTCGCGGCGTGGCTAGCGGCGGGGCTCCCAGCGGAAGAGCCGGTTGGCGAGCAGGACGGCGACGACGATCCAGGACAGGGTCGGCGCCAGCAGGACGAGAGATTCGCTCAGGGCTACGCCGCCGTTCCAGGCGTTCACTGTCAGCTCGGTGGCCGCGCCCCCCGGCAGCAGCCGCTTGAGCACTGTGAGGTCGGCGGTGCCGGTGGTGCCGACCCAGGTGGCGACACCGATCACGCCCAGGCTGACGGGCAGGGTGGTGACCTGGGCGTGCTCCGGTGAGTTGGTCAGCCCGGCGGTCGCCAGGGCGAGACCGATCATCATGGCCAGGGTCGCGAGGACCGCCACCGCCAGCAGGACGACGTTGCCCGGCTCGCCGGTGATCGCGGCCAGCACGGTCAGGATCGCGGTCACCTGTACCAGGGCGATGGCGGTGGCGGGCAGCAGCAACCCGGCGAGGATGCCGGTGTCGCCTTCGGCGGTGGAGCGCAGCCGCTTGAGGAACAGGTTCTGTCGCCGGGACGCCAAGGTGGTGACAGCAGTGGTGTAGAGCCCGAAGGCGGCCACTGTGAACATCACGATGGCTGCGATGTAGCCGAGGCTGCCGATGGCGGCGAAGGTCTCGTGCTGGCGGACGAAGAGCGCGCTCACCGCCACGGGGATGATGAGGCCGGTGACCAGCACCAGCCGGTTGCGGAAGATCTGGATCAGCTCGCCGAATGCGATGGGAAGCATGATTCTGGTCCTTAACGGGTCAGGAGTTGGCAGCGGGCGTGCCGCTGATGGCGCGGAAGACGTCGTCGAGCCGAGTCGCCCCGGCCTGGAGGTCCCGCAGTTCGACGTCGTGGTCCTGCGCCCAGCGGAGCAGGGCGTGCAGGTCGTTCTGCAACTCGAAGGTCTCGATCACGACCTTTCCGTCGTGGCCGACGACGGCCTGCGACGGCAGCGTGGACACCGGCGCTGCCAGCTCGAAGCGGATGACGGCCGGCAGGGTGCGGGTCAGCTCGGAGACGGTGCCCTCCCGGTGGAGGGTGCCTCCGTGCATGAGCCCGATGCGGTCGGCGCGCTGCTGCGCCTCCTCCAGGTAGTGGGTGGTGAGCACGACTGTGGTGCCGTTCTCGCGGAGCCGGTCCACAGTTGCCCACAGGGCATCGCGGGACTGGATGTCCAGGCCGGTGGTCGGCTCGTCCAGGAAGATCAGCTTCGGGGTCCCGTAGACGGCGGTGGCGAAGTCCAGCCGCCGCTTCTCCCCGCCGGAGAGCTGTGCGACCTTCCGGCCGGCCCGATCGGTGAGATCGACGAGGTCGAGCACCCGGTCGACGTCGTCGGTACGGCGGGTGAGCCGGCCGATGAGGTGCACCGACTCCCGGACGGTGAGGTCCGGGGAGAATCCGCTCTCCTGGAGCATGACACCCATCCGGGGACGAACCGCCCGCCGATCCTGCGGGCTGCGCCCGAAGATTCGTACGGTGCCGGAGGTCGGGGCCCGGTGGCCCTCGATGGTCTCCAGCGTCGAGGTCTTGCCCGCCCCGTTCGTGCCGAGCAGCGCGTAGAGCTCGCCGGGCCGCACTTCGAAGGAGAGGTCCTTGACGGCGTGGAAATCACCGTAGGTGAGGTTCAGCCGGTCGACTTCGATGACTGGTGTGGTGGACATGTACCCATGACAGCGCGGATCCGCGCCGGCCGTCAGTGGCGCTGCGTCACCACCGCTTGTGACGCGGTGTCACTGGTCGTCGCCGATGCTTGCCGGATACTGAGGTGGTGACCGCACGATCGGAGCGTTTCACCGAGTCGACGCAGGGACGGCTGCGCCGGCTCACCCTGGTGACGTCGCTGCCGCCGGTCCTGATCGCCGCGGCGGTCCTCCTGTTCAGCGACGCGCACACCTGGTGGCATTTCATCGTCCTCGCCCCCGGTGTCGGCGCGGCGTTGGTGGCCTTCGAGCGGTGGACCGCGAACGACCTCGCCCGGGTCGCCCTTCCGTGTCTGACCGTGGCGGCAGCGGTGTGGCCACTGGGGGTGCTGGTGACCGGCAGCCCCAACGCGTACTGGGGGTTCTGCGCCGTGGGCTCCCTGGCCCTGCGCGAGGTGCGGCGGAAGGTACGGGCATCTGTCGCGCTCCTGTTCTACGTGGCTGCCGTCGGCGCGACACGGCTCCTGGTGGAACGCGACGACGCGGGCGCCGTCCTGTTCACCTACGTCCTCGTGCCGACCGTCATCACCGTCCTGGTGACCGTCCTGACGGTCGTCGGCGAACGGTTCTACGACCTCATCCGGGAGCTCGAACAGACCCGGGAACGCGAGGCGGAGCTGGCTGTCGTCCGGGAACGTGTCCGGTTCGCCAGCGACCTGCACGACATCCAGGGTCACACCCTGCACGTCGTCAAACTGAAGATCGCGCTGGCGCGGAAGCTGCTGCTCGCTGACGCCGGGCGGGCGGAGAAGGAGCTCCGGGAGACGTACGCCCTGGTCAGCGACACCATCACCCAGACCAAGGACCTGGCGTACGCCCAGCGGCGGCTCAACCTCTCCACGGAGCTTGAGAACGCGAAGAACCTGTTCGAGGCGGCGGGCATCCGGGTGCGGGTGACGCGGGAGGCCGAGGTGAACGTCGGCGCCAGCGAACTCTTGGGTCAGGTGTTGCGGGAGACGACGACGAACATCCTGCGGCACGCGCAGGCCACTCAGGTGCAGATCACGCTCTCCGAGTCGGGCATCACCATTGTCAACGACGGAGCGACCGGTGACGGCCCGGGCGAACTCAGAGGACTGTCCGCCCTGCGGCAGCGGGTGGCGGGTGACGGGGGTGAGTTGACCGTGGAACAGCAGCAGGGGCGGTTCCGGACGGCTGCGGTGTTCCCGCCCGCCCGTGCCCGCACGTCAGCGGGCGCACCGGAGGGCGGGCGATGACGACGATCGTGCTCGCCGACGACGAGGCGCTGCTCCGGACTGCGCTGGCCACGCTGCTGCCGATGGAGGGCGACATCACCGTCCTCGCCGAGGCGTCCGACGGTGCGACGGCGGTCGAGGCGACGCTGCGACACCAGCCCGACGTGCTGGTGATCGACCTGGAAATGCCGGGCGTGGACGGGCTCGGCGCGGTCGCGCAGATCCGTCGTGAGCGTCCCGAGCAGGTCGTCCTCATGCTGACCCGGCATGCCCGGCCCGGCGTGCTGCGCCAGGCTCTGAAGCTCGGTGTGCAAGGCTTCGTCAGCAAGTCCGCCGAGCCGTCGCACATCACCTCGGTCATCGCCACCCTGCACGCCGGCAGACGCTGGATCGACCCGGAGGTGTCCGCGCTGGCCGTCATCGACGACTGCCCGCTCACCGAACGGGAGATCGACGTGCTGCGGGTGACCGGCGAGGGCTACTCGGTAGCCGACATCGCCGCCCGGCTGCACCTCGCGCAGGGCACCGTGCGCAACTACCTCTCCAACGCGATGCAGAAGACCCAGACCCGGACCCGCCACGAGGCGGCGCGTTACGCCCGGGAACACGACTGGCTGTGACACCACCACGTCGGGACCCATCGTGTACGCAACCGGGTGGCGGAACGCGAAACACACCTAACCCGACAATTTCTCCCCTAGGTTCGATGCGCAGGAGGCCGCCGAACCGGGGAGAGACGTGGACAGCTATCCGGCGATCGAAGATCACGGGCTCATCGGCGACCTGCAGACCGCCGCGTTGGTGACCTGCGACGGGACGGTCGACTGGTTCTGCGCGCCCCGCTTCGACTCGCCGAGCATCTTCGCCGCGCTGCTCGACAAGGACAAGGGCGGGTACTTCCGGATCGCGCCATGCGACGTGCGGTACGTGACCAAACAGCTCTACCTTCCTGGCACACCCATCCTGATCACCCGGTTCATCAGCGCGGACGGCGTGGCCGAGGTGATGGACTTCATGCCGGTCACCGGCGAGCGGGCCACCGACACGCACCGCCTGGTCCGCCTCGTCACCATGGTCCGCGGCAGCATGCGCTTCAAGGTCGAGTGCCGGCCCCGGTTCGACTACGCCCGCGAAGAGCACCAGTTGGAGACCCACCGCCACGGCTACATCTTCCGCAGCAGATCGGCGAGCCTGACGTTCAACCCGGTCGACCCGGTCCGGCACCTGATCGCCGAGCGCGGCGACGTCCGCCTCGAGAACGGCGACCTGGTCGCGTACGGCACCCTGAACCAGGGCGACACCGGCGGAGTGGTCCTGGAGACGGGCGACGCCGACCCGCGGATCTTCTCGCCCGAAGAGGTCCAGGGGATGTTCGAGTGGACCCGGGACTACTGGCGGCGCTGGCTCGAACGCTCGCGCTACACCGGCCGTTGGCGGGAGATGGTCGAGCGCTCCGCCATCACGCTGAAACTCATGACGTACGCCCCGACCGGGGCGATGATCGCCGCACCCACCGCCGCGCTGCCCGAACTCGTGGGCGGAACCCGCAACTGGGACTACCGCTACACCTGGGTCCGCGACACGTCGTTCTCGGTGCACGCGCTGCTCGGCCTCGGCTTCACCGAGGAGGTCAGCCGGTACATGGACTGGCTGGACGAGCGGATCCGCGAGGCCGGCGACCTCCAGGACCCCCTGAAGATCATGTACCGGGTGGACGGCTCCTCCGACCTGCACGAGGAGACCCTCGATCACCTGGAGGGCTACCGCGGCTCCCGACCGGTGCGCATCGGCAACGGCGCCGCCGACCAACTCCAACTCGACATCCACGGCGAGGCGCTCTACGCCATGCACCTCGCCGACGAGCAGGGCATCCGCGTCTCACACCAGGTGTGGAAGAGCACCGTCCGGCTGGTCGACTGGCTCTGCCGCCACTGGGACCAGGCCGACGCCGGCATCTGGGAGAGCCGCCACCACCCCCGCAACTACACCTTCGGCCGGGTGATGTCCTGGGTCGCGCTGGACCGGGCCGTCCGCCTGGCTACCCGGACCGGCCGGCCCGGAGACATCACCAGCTGGACCGACCAACGCAACCGCATCTACAACCAGGTGATGGAGCGCGGGTACGACCGGGGTCGCGGCACCTTCGTGCAGGCCTACGACGAGAGCGTGCTGGACGCGGCGTTGCTCGCCATGCCGGCGGTCGGTTTCGTCACGCCGAGCGACCCACTGTGGCAGTCCACGTTGGCCGCGATCGAGCGCGAACTCGTCTCCGACAGCCTGGTCCACCGGTACGACCCGGTCCACTCCCCCGACGGCCTCCCCGGTCACGAGGGCACCTTCAACATGTGCACCTTCTGGTACGTCGAGGCGCTGGCCCGTTCCGGTCGCCTCGACGACGCCCGACTCACGTTCGAGAAGATGTTCACCTTCAGCAACCACCTGGGTCTGTA
Organism: Micromonospora sp. NPDC002411; assembly: GCF_053592955.1. NCBI lineage: Bacteria > Bacillati > Actinomycetota > Actinomycetes > Micromonosporales > Micromonosporaceae > Micromonospora > Micromonospora sp. NPDC002411. Next base: position 43,500 of record NZ_JBSFBM010000005.1, read on the forward strand.
CGCCGAGGAGATCGCGTCGACAGGTGAGCAGATCGGCAACTACCCCCAGGCGTTCAGCCACCTGTCGTTGATCAATTCGGCGCTGACCCTCAACGACCTGCTCGACGCCGAGGCCGACGCCCACCGCCGCCGGTAGCACGGGCAGCCATCCGCAGCCGGAAACGCCCGTGGATGGCGGCCTGGGGCCACGGCCCGGAGGATCATCGCCATGGGTCGCAGGCCTGCCGAGCGGGCGCGCTGGTCACCGATCAGTGGCGCCGATCTGCCCGATCCATCGACGGACCGCCGAGAAATCCGCTTCGGCCAGACCCACGTACGGGTCGACGCGTTGCAGCAGCGCCCTCACCGGGTGGTGTGCCGCGACCCATCGGCGGTCAGCATCGCCTATCTCGTCGTCAAGCCAGACGAACGGGCGGCCGGCTGCCCACCGGGTAAGGAATGCGGTCTTCCAGTGCAGGCCGTGCTCCGGATCCCCGTCGTCGTCCGGCCATTCGACGACCGGTAGATCGGGGAGCCCGAGCCGTGGCGAGATGACCTCGTTGGCTTCCGCCATCCATGTCGTCGCCCAAACCAACTGGCAGCCCAGCGCCAACAGCATCCGCCCGTCATCTGGCTCAAGCCGATCGAGCAGCGGGTTGCCGGTACGGTCCAGTTGCCGCACATCCGCACCGCGCGACGGACGCTGCCGGCTGACCCGCCGGGCCCGGAACGGGATCAACGGTCCGTCGACATCCACGAAGATCAACGGGCTCTTTGCACGGCCAGCGATCACGCTCGAACCGTATCGTGGGTCCATCCGATCTGCGCCAGGTGGGCAGGGAGAACGGCCGCCCGCAGACCGGATCTACCCTTGCGGTCATGGCCCGCTTCTACCGTCGTCGCTGGGACGAGACGCGCGGCGACGAGTTCGACGCCTGGGGCCAGTCGGTCTGGTTTCTCGAGGTGGACGACGACGGTTGGCCGGTTCGGCAGATCGTGGTGTACGACAGCGGCCCGGTTCTCCGCTACGGACCCGGACGTGAGGAAGACCAGTTCGGTGGCCTCGGACAGGCGAGCCTGGATGATCTCGGTGAGGACTGGCGCCGGTTCGTCATCGCGAGAACCACTTTCGAGGACGCCTGGGACTCCGCCGGCTGAACGCCCGAGCCTTCAGACGGTGGCTCGGGAACCAGTGTCCGATGTGGCGGCGTACAGGTCTGATGACAGAGGTAGGTACGGCTGCGAGTGCACCGCGGGCCGCACAACCGGTCTCTCGACGTGTGGATCCGGCCGATGGAAGTGCGGCCTCAGTTCCAGCCTCTTCCAGCCCGAGTCCACGCCTCCTGGTCCACTGGCCGAGGACCCTGTTGCAGCCACGTGGTGATGCGCTGGGCGTGTTCCTCGGGGGTCCCAGCGGATGACTCCAGGCGGAGGGCCTCGTCGAAGTACGGGAACGCATCGGCCCGCTCGCGGACGAGCGCTTCGTCGAGATCCGTGGCTTGGCGACGCTCCCGGAATCGGCTCACGGCCTCTTCGGGCGTCACGAAGAACTCGACGACCCAGAGCGATGCAGTGGAGCCGGCCAACGCTTTCAGGAGACTTGCTCGCTGCTCACGCCGAGCGTAGGTGCACTCAAGGACCACAGTCTCCCCACGATCCACAAGCATGCGGGCGAGGAGATGTGCGCCGTGGTAGGCGCGCAGGCGATCGTCACGGTTTCGATCGGATCCAGGGAACAGGAGGTCGAAGAGGGTGTCGACCGCCAGGTGGACCCGACGGTGACCCGGGAAGGACCGCTCGGCAGCCAGAACCGCCCCTGCCGTGGTCTTGCCCGAGCACGGAGGGCCCGAGAGCACGACGATCCCGTCGTCCAGTTTCACGGATGCCTCCCGCCCTGAAGTCTGCTGGCGTTTTGAGCTTGGCTCGGAGCCCTTCGGTGTCAACACCAGAATGGACGAGGGCTACCGAACCACCCTCTCACGCAACGCGGTAGTACTCGTCGAGGAGAGCCGCGTAGCGCCCAGCGTCGTAGGATTCCTGCACCCAGGCGATCTCGTCGAGGATCTCGCGGGCTTCATCGGTGTGCAGAGCTCCGACGTACTCCCGGGTCCTGGCCACGCCTGCTCCCAGCATCAACTCGACGTCGATGGCACCTGTCGCATCCATACTGGTGCCGCGTGCGCGGCTCACCAGCAGCGCGTCCTCGACGGCGCCGGCGTGCCAGAGTTGGACAGCGCAGATCCGCATCAGCTGCGTGTTGCCGGGAACCGTGCCCGTCCCCGCGTAGAAGTCTGCCTCGTGCCGGGTCTCGCGTATCAGGATGTCCCGAACGATCGGAACGCGGCCAGCGTCGACGCGAAGGCCATGGGCCACCAGGTACTCGTCGGCGTCCCGCTCGTGCTGCTCGATGATGTCCATCCCCACCCGCCGTGTGTAGCAGGAGCGGAGCCCCTCGGCCAGCAGACGTACGAGTCGAGCGGTATGAACGGACGGCACCGAATTGCGAGCGACAAGCGGCACCGGTGCTGGTAGGCATGACCCGGTGAGCAAGAATCCGCAGTCGGACGTCGGCATGTACGACGCCTTCGCCGAGGAGTTCCTCGAACACGCCAGTGATGGCGCCTACAACGCCTACTACGACCGGCCCGCTGTGCTGTCCGTCCTGGGCTCCGTGCGTGACCTCGCGGTCCTCGACCTGGGCTGCGGACCGGGGCTGTATGCCGAGAGCCTGGTGGCGCAGGGTGCTCGCCGGGTCGTCGGTGTGGATGCCAGCGCGGCGATGGTGCGGTTGGCGGGTGAGCGGGTTCGCGGGCCGGTCGAGTTCCGTCGACACGATCTCAACACCCCGATGGCGTGGGCCACCGACGGGGAGTTCGACGTGGCAGTGATGCCGTTGGTGCTGCCCCACGTCGACGATCGGGTCGGTGCCCTGCGGGAGGTCGCCCGGCTGCTCCGGCCCGGTGGGCGGCTCGTCGTCTCCACCCATCACCCCATGGACGACTGGCGCCGTCTGGGCGGGAGCTACTTCACAGTGGAGAGGGTGCGGGAGCAGTGGAACAAGGGGTGGGAGGTGGCCTACTGGCGTCAGCCGCTGGACGTGATGTGTGACGAGTTCCGCGAGGGGGGTTTCCTCATCGAGCGGATCCATGAACCGCGACCGTCGGAGCGGATGCGCGAGCGCTACCCGGAGGTCGCCGATCGCCTGTCGTCCTGCCCCGCCTTCGTCGTGTTCTCGTTGGTGACTGCGTTCGGTCGATCGCGTCGCGACCCCGACGGAGGGTGAGGCCGGGACGGTTCGCCGCGGGTCAGGCCGTCACCCCGCTGACGCTCGTCGTCACCGCCGAGCCGGTCCAGGACCACTCGCACCCGCGTCGCGACGTCGGCGCGGGGCAGCTCCACGCACCGGTAGCCGACCTCACGGTACGCCTCGACGATGGCCGCGTGGATGTCCTGCGCCTGCTCGAAGCTCTCCCACCGTGCCTCGTCACGCCGGTAGATCGCGCGCCATGGCGGTGCCACGAAGACCGTCGGGTGATACCGGAAGCGGGCGACGGCGGCGTGGAAGTGAGCCGGCACCGGCTCGGCGCGGGCTCTGATGAATCCGACGGTGCAGGGAATCGCATGGTCGAAGAAGGCGGTCCCGCCGATAGCGCAGGCGTCCTCGTGGGCGCGCATCCCCATCGCGAGGACCAGTTCGTCGAAGAGGGCGGGATCGTTCCAGGGAAGCAGGCGGCCGCCGATCGCACGTTGATCGGTGACGATGGCGCGGCCCGCTTCGGGTACCGCCCGGAATCCCTCCAGGTGCAGCGCGTCCACCAGGGCGGTCTTGCCGGACCCCGGTCCGCCGGTGATGACGACGAGGCGACTGTCCTGCGTCTCGTGATAGGTCATGACCCGCTCTCCCCGTCGCCACCTGATCCCGCCGTGGGCAGCCGCCTCTCGGCGATCGACAAGCCTAACCGCGTCGAGCGGAGTCACAATGTGCTGACGATGGATCTGTCGTGTCGCCACGGGGTCATCGGGGTCCTGGCGTGGCAGCATCAGCTGTCTGACGCCACCGGACGCCGCCGTATCGGAGATGCTGATGAGACCCGCCCGCCACTTCACGGCTGCCGCGATCGTGGTCGACGACGACCGTCGGGTGTTGCTGGTCCATCACAACAAGATTCGGATGTGGATCTATCCAGGAGGCCATCTGGCCGAGCAGGAGGATCCGGTGGAGGCGGCGGTGCGTGAGGTCCGCGAGGAGACCGGCATCCGCGTCCGTGTCGTCGACCGGCAGCCGTTCGTCCATCCTGCGGCCCGGACGATTCCCTCCCCGTTCGCCATTCTCGAGATAGACATGAAGACCGCCGCGCTCGAGGTCCACCACCACGTCGAGATGATCTACGTCTGCCGACCTGACGAGGGCACCCTACATCCACAACTGAGCGAGGTCAGCGCCTGCCGCTGGTTCTCGGAGGCGGAGGTCGAACACCTCGACACCCCACCGGAACTGCCCGCACTGGTAACGGCCGCGCTCGACTGGTTGGGCACCCGCAACGAGGAATGATGTCGGCGCCGCAACCGGAATCACGACACTTCACACCCGCGAGTGGGCGTGGGACCATCCGCTGGGGCTTCCATCCGCCGACAGCGAGGGGCCATGCATGACCGACCGCGAGCCCGGCTCCCACTCTCTCGAGAACCTCACCATCTCCCTCACGCTGGCCTGTAACCAGGCATGCCAACACTGCTGGGTCGACGCCGGGAAGGCACAGCCCGGCGAGCTCGACGACGACGAGATCCGGTCGGTTCTCACGCAGGCGCGCCGCCTGGGCGCTCGGCACGTCAAGTTCACCGGCGGTGAACCCCTGCTGCGTCCGGGCTTCGTCGACCTGATGCGCTGCGCGTACGACCAGGGGTTCCGCATCTCGTTGGAGACGAACGGCACCGTCCTGAGTGAGGCGACGCTGGGCGAGCTCACCCGGATCGGTGACCGGCTACACCTCTACGTCAGCCTGGACGGCGCGTCGGCGGCCACCCATGATTCCTTCCGTGGGCAGCGCGGCGCATTCACACGTACTGTCGACAACCTTCGCCGGCTGCGCGACAACGACCTCTACTTCTCCATTCACACTGTCGTCCGGCGGGGCAACCTGCACGAGGTCCACGACATCCTCGACCTGGCCGGCGACCTGGGCGCGTCCCAACTGAAGCTGATCCTCAGCGTGCACGAGCTGGGGCGTGGCCACGGCCTCGCCAAGGACGTCATCGACGCCGACGAGCTGTTCGACCTCCTGGCCCGCCTGCCGCCGCAGCGCCTCTGGGACTACGCCTGGGATCCGCACCGATCGCGCACGCCGGTGCTGATGACCACCCTTCCGCCTGCCTTCCAACCGGACGGCGCGACGACCACCTGTGGTTGGAGCAAGTCCTTCCTCGCCGTACTCGCCAACGGCGAGGTGGCCATCTGCCAGGGCATGTACGAGTTCGACCAGGCCAAGGCCGGCAACGTTCGGGATCGCTCGCTGGCCGACATCTGGCAGGAGAGTCCGCTCTTCACCAGCACCCGGGCCTGGCAGGTCGACGACCTGCACGGGGTCTGCGGCAACTGCGCCGTCGCAGAGTCGTGTCGCGGGTTGTGCCGGGCCAGCGCCATCGCCCGCTACCGCGACCTGCGTGCTCCGTACCCCCTCTGCCAGGTGCTCTACGACGGCGGCCACTTTCCCGCGACGATGTTGCGCGACGCCGCTCGTCCCACCCCGTACGCCGACGCGGAGCCGGCGACGGAGGGCGGGCCGGGTCGGCGTCTGCTCCCGCTGACAGCGCTGTCCTCGACCGGCCCCGGTGGTCGGTGAAGCAGGCGGTCTTCGTGGCGCCGCGCCGCGTCGAGGTCCACGACGTGCCCGAGCCCCGGCGGGCTGCTCAGGAGGTGCTGGTCTCGGTCGGCGCGTGTGGGATCTGCACGTGGGAGCAGCGGGTGTTCCGCGGCGTTCGACCCGAGTACCCGCTCCTCGGCGGGCACGAGGTGGGAGCGGTAGTCCTCGACGCGCCTCCCTCGACGGGCCTGCAATCGGGCGAGGTGGTCGCCGTCTCACTGCTTCCGCGTTGCGGTGACTGCCCGTTCTGCCGGGCCGGCCGGAGCAACCTGTGCTCGTACGCGAAGGCCGCGGCGCCGCGGCGGCAGCCCCAGGGGCCCAGGGGTATGTCCGACCTGCTCGTGGTCCCGCATGTCGACGTCTTTCCCGTCGGACCGGCGGCGACGTGCCAGGACGCCGCGTTGGTCGAGCCGACGGCCTGTGTCGTCCACTCGCTCGATCGAAGCGGATGTCGACCGGGAGATCTGCTCGCCGTGTTCGGCCTCGGGTTCACCGGGGCTCTTCACCTTGCCGCCGCCCGCGCCCGCGGCCTGCGCACGGTCGGCGTCGCCACAGCCCGCGACGCGGACGGACGTGCGCCGGTCGAAGCGGATGTGGTCGTCGAGCCGGACGGGCGGGACCCGGCGCGGAGCATTCGCGACGCGGTCGGATCGGAGGTGGCTGCGGCCGTCGTCACCCGTGGCGGCATCGCGTCGATCGAGGCGGCGCTGGAGGTCGTCGGACTCGGCGGTCAGGTGGTCCTGTTCGAGTCCGTGGCCCCGTCGGTTCCGCTCGACCTCAACCTGCCGCGCCTGCGCAGCGGAGAGATCTCGTTGACCGGTTCCGTGAGCCACACCCGGGAGGACTTCGCCGCAGCCGCGGCGCTGGTGGCGTCCGGGGCCGTGCCGACCCAGGGCCTGGTCGGCCGAGCCTTCGAACTGGCGGACGCCCAGCAGGCGATGCTGCACGCAGTGACTCACCCCGGTCGTCGGACGATGGTGCTGCCGAGAGCTCGGTGACGACACCGTCTCATCTCGACCGATGGTCCGATCACGAGGTGGCGGCGAAGCCCTACGGTGCTAGGCATGCTGGCAGATGTCCTCGTGCGGGCCGTGGAGACGGCGGTCGGCGCCCACCTCCGCAAGCGTGACTTCGATCGGCGGCTGCGAGCGGCCACCGAGCGCGCGGTGGACCGGTTCCGCGACCGGCACCTCTCGGTCGACCGGGAACTGACCCTGTTCCTCCTGGACGACGCGCCCGTTCTGGACCTGCCCAGCGTCGGTGAGGCTCTGCGGCAGCTCGTGTTATACCCGGCCCGGTCGGAGGACCAGGCGAGCCAGGACTTCGCGCAGGTGCTCCGACGGTTCGCCCCGGCGGTGGACGAGGAGAGGGTCGACCGGGCGTTGCAGGAACTGGTCCGCTGCCTACGCGACGAGCTGCAGCACCTGCCGGAGCTCCAACCGTCCTTCGCCCTGATGTACCAGCAACAGCAGCTCGAGGTGTTGCGGGCGACGGCTCGGCCGACCTCCCCGTCACAGAGCGACCGATCGTCGCGGCACAACCTGCCACACCGGACGTACCACCGCCTCGTCGGGCGTGCCACGGAGCTTGAGCTGGTGCTCAAGCGGATGCGTCCCGAGGACCGGACGTGGGTGGTCGTGATCGACGGCATCGGGGGCGTGGGCAAGACGTCACTGGCCCTGGAGGCGGCATACCAGCTGATCGACGGCGACCCGGGGCAACGGCAGTTCGACGCGGCGATCTGGGTCTCGGCGAAACAGACTCTGCTGACGGCACACGGCATCAACACGCGGCAGCCCGAGCTGGCGGTGCTCCGGGACCTGTTCACCGTGATGGGCTCGGTGCTCGGACGCGGCGAGCTGATCCAGATGCCGTTCCGCGAACAGCGGGCTGTCATCGGGGAGCTGCTCTCCGGTGACACCAGGGTCCTACTCGTCCTGGACAACCTGGAGACCGTCGACGATGACGAGATCGCCGCCTTCCTGCGCGACCTGCCCCAACCCACCAAGGCGATCGTCACGTCCCGGCACCGCCTCGACGTCGCCTACTCCCTACGCCTGTCCGGGCTGCCGGTGGATGAGGCGGCGCAGTTGATCGCCGCCCAGGCCGACCAGCGTGACCTGGTGCTGAGCCAGGCGGAGGCGTCCGCTCTCACTCGCAAGACGGGCGGTATTCCGCTCGCCATCGTCTGGAGCCTGAGCCTGATGAACCTCGGGCACTCGGTCGAGTCCGTGCTCCGACGCCTCGGCTCCGGTCACAGCGACATCGCCGCGTTCTGCTTCCGGGAGAGCGTCCGGGCGCTGGAGGGCACGGAGGCGTTGTGGGTGCTCGCGGCGATCGCCATGTTCGAGGATCCCGTGGACCGCACTCTCCTCGGCCGCGCGGCGGGCCTCGGCGAGGACGTCGTCGCCCGGGACGACGGCATCCAGACGCTCATCCAGCTGTCACTGATCGATCTGCGGGCCGGCATGTTCACGCTCCTGCCGCTGACACGGACCTACGTCGAGCGCCTCCTGGACGAACAACCCGACCTCCGCGACCGCGTACGTACCGCCTGGCTGACCACCATGCTGGAGGTCGCCGCCCAGTACCGGCTCCCCGATCCGAGCTGGCGTGATCTCACTCGGCTGCGCTCCCTCGGCCCGCACCTGCACGTCGCGTACGGGTGGGCGCGTGACAGCGGGCAGGTCCACCACGCGCTGGCGCTCGCCGGTGCGGTGCTGGCCGACCTCGACGCCGTGGGCCGGTGGGACGACCTGCTCGCGACCTGCGCGGAAGTCGAGAGCTACGCGTCCTCCACGGCTGCCGACGATCTCGTCCTGCACACCGGCTGGTACCAGAACTGGATCTACGCGCAGCGCGGCGAGTTCGACCAGGCGTGGCTTGCCCTCGACCGGGTCTCGCACCTGCCCACGACGCCCGAGGAACGGTTGCGCCATCAGGTCTGCTGCGCGCAGACATGCCGTCGGGAGGGACGCCACAAGGAGGCCGCGGCGCACCTCGACCAGGCGCAGGCGTTGGTGCCCGACCTCACCACGCCTGCGGCGTCCGGCCTGGTGGCCCACCTGACCTTCGAGGCGGGGAAGCTGGCACGCGACCTGGGCGACTGGGACGCCGCCGAGCGCGCCTTCCGCGAAACCAGTCGAGTGTTCGATCCCGAGGCGGTCACCCGGGCGTTGGCCGACGGCGAGACGCCGACGTATGACCCCGAGTGGGCGGTACGCGTTCTCGGCAACCTCGGCGTGGTCGAGCATCGCCGCGACAACCTCGCGTCGGCCTCGGCGTTGCTCCAGCGGGCGGTGGACTTCACCCGGGAACACGGCAGTGCGTCCAACCTGGCCACTCTCCTGATCCGTCTCGCCGACGTCCAACTGGACCAGGGCCGAGTGCACGAGGCTGCCCAGACGCTGGGCGAGGCGACTCGGCTCGCCGGCCGACTCGGGATGCGGGAGGAGGAGCGGGCCGGCGAGCGGCTGACGCTGAAGCACCGTGCTCTCGGCGGAGCGGCGGCACCAGAGGGTGGCTCCGGGTCGACGTCGACCGGATGAGGGCGAGTTCGACGGCGGCCGTTGCTGACGAAGCTGCTATCGGGGTGCCACTCTCGGCATGATCTTCTGTTCACCGGTGACGGCCATCGAGTGCATCGCGCCACTGGCGAGCGGGATGAGCCGGGCCAGGCCCGGCTGTCCGTTGCGCCGGGCCAGGTCGGGGCCGAGGCGGGTCATCAACAGAGTCAGCGCCGGTAGGGGCCGGACGTAGAGGGTGATGTCGCTGATCAGGCCGTCGGCGCCCAGGCGCAGCCGCTGGGCTTCGTAGAGACGCGTCGCGCCGACCCGCGCCTCGTAGAAGAGGGCCACCGTACGGCCTTCGGCGACCTGGTCGGTGTAGGTGATGTCGTCGATCGCGGCCAGGGCCACGTCGAGCAGTGTGCGTACCTGCCGGTGGCCTCGAAAGGTGAACTGCTCGGTGATCGGCGAGACCACAGTGACGTCAGGGCTGAGGGCGGCGACCGCAGCAGCGGCGTCCCGCGCCTCGCCGGCGGCCCGCCACGCGGCGACGGCGTCATACGACTGGTCCACGGATGCCCCCATGTTCGCTGGTTGTCGGGAGGGCTCTCACTCGTAGCGGTACCTGAGCGAGTCGGCCTCCGCCTGTTCGATGTCGGCGATCGTCAGTTCCGGCATACGCAGCTGGGCCAGCGTCACCTCGGCCGAGGTCGGCTGGGCGTCCGCCGGCAGCCACTGCTCCGGCTTCCAGGCCCCGCTGCGCAGCAACGCCTTGGGGCAGTGCGGGTAGACCTCTTCGATGCCCACCACCAACGCACTGGCTGGCGGCTTGCCCACGGCGGTGAGTTGCGACAGCAGGTCGGGGCGGGTGGAGACACAGGCCCGACCGTTCACCCTGAGCGTCGTGGTGCGCCCCGGGATGACGAACAGCAGCCCGGCTCGCCCCGTCGTCACGATGTTCTGCAGGCTGTCCAGACGCTTGTTGCCCGTCGCGTCCGGTATCGCCACCGTCCGCGCGTCCAGGACGGCGACGAACCCGGCGGGGCCACCGCGCGGGGAGACGTCACAGTTGCCCTCGGCGTCCACGCTGGCGACCAGGACCAGCGACGAGCAGGCGATCAGCTGCCGGGTCTGCTCGGTGAGCTCGGTCATCTGCTTGCGTACTGCCGCGTCGCTCGGGAGTTCGTAGGCCCGACGCAGCGTCTCGTGGTCGCGCACCGCGTCGTGACGCAGCGAGTCGAAGGCACTGGTGGCAGGGGCCGACGTCATACCGCAGACACTAATGGAACGACTCGGCAGACGACGTCCCGAGAACGCCGATGCCGCCCCTCCGGCCCCTCGCTCGCAGATCAGATAAGGACCGTCCTGTCAATAAGGGAATCACTATTGATTGCGGCCACAATCGACCCGGAACTGCAAGAAATTGAGATTCCCATCTCTGTCGGCGGAGTTCCTGGCCGGCGAGGGAAACCACTTCTATGCTTGCCGCCGAATGCGCTGCGGCCCATCCGGGCCGGGATGACACGAATACAAGGACTTGCGAATGCGCCGGGAGTCTGCCCTGAACAACGGCCCTGCTGGGGTCAGCGGAGTAACACCGGACGGCGAACCGTCGACCTCTACCGCAGATGGCGTCGCGCGCCGATCCGCGGTCGCCGAGGAGCAGGCATTTCTCGACCTGGCCACAGCCCAGCGCGACAGGGTGGTCGACCACCTTCAGGCCGAGCTTTCGTCGGATGCCCTGGACGCGTTGGAGCAGGCCCGGCAGCGCATGCTCCGCCGGCAGTACGAGGAGCTACGGCGAGCACAGGAGGGGCTGGTCTTCGGCCGGCTCGACGATCTTGACGGCACAGTGCGACACGTGGGTCGGGTCGGTCTCCGCACCGACGGCGAGGACAGTGAGCCGCTGCTACTCGATTGGCGCGCTCCCGCGGCTCGCCCGTTCTACACCGCGACGGCTGTCGACCCACAGGGTCAGGCACGGCGCCGTCACATACGAACGAGGGATTCGGTCGTCGTCGGGGTGGACGACGAGCCACTGGACGGGACGGTCACCGGGGAACTCGTGGGTGAAGGCGCGCTCCTTGCCGCCCTCGACCAGCGGCGTACCGGCCACATGTCGACGGCGATCTCCACGCTGCAACGCGAACAGGACGACATCATCCGGGCTGAGGCGACCGGTCCGCTGATCGTCCAAGGGGGTCCCGGCACCGGTAAGACAGTTGTTGCCCTGCACCGCGTCGCCTACCTGCTGTTCGCCCACCAGCGGATGGCCGACCAGGCGGTCCTGGTCCTCGGCCCTTCGCCGCGGTTCCTCCAGTACATCGCCCAGGTGCTGCCCGCTCTCGGTGAGACCGCCGTCGTCTCGGCGACCTGCGACACCCTGCTACCCGAGATCCGCGTGGGCCGCGACGAGAGCAGGCTCGTCGCCGAGATCAAGGGGCGCGCTCTCTGGCAGCTCGCGCTGGAAAACTACGTCACGTCGCTGCTCCCCCGGCCCCGCGAGCTGACGTTGCGCTGGGAGGGTGAGTCCTACGTCATCGCAGCCGAATCGGTGACGCAGGCGCTCGCCTCGGCGGTGGAGGGACGCTCGTACCACCGCGCCCGCGCCGCGTTCGCCGAGCAGTTGCACCACCTGCTCGCCGAAGCCGTCGTCGAGCATCGCGAGGCGCTGATGGACGAGATGGAAGAGGGCTTCGAGGACATCCTCGCCCGCGTCGACAGGGACATGCAGCAGGACCACCATTCGAGTCGGAAGCCCGCCGGCAGTGACATCGACGGATTACTGTCCGAGGAAGAGGTCGAACACCTCCGTGATCGGATCGCCGAGAACGCCACCATCGCCCGGTTCGTCGAGGCATGGTGGCCCACCCTCGACGCCGAAGCCCTGTTGGGTGGTTTCCTGACCGACCGCACCCTGCTGACCCGGTTCGCACCGCAACTGTCCCCCGAGCAGATCACCGCCGTGTCGGCCGAGCCTCCACAGTGGGCATCGAGCGACATTCCCCTGCTCGACGCCCTTGCCGACCTACTCGGCGAGGTCGACGCCCCGCACCCACAGGGTGAGTTCGTCGCCGACCGCGCCCGCCGGCAGCGCGGGTGGGTGTACGGCCACGTCGTCATCGACGAGGCGCAGGAGCTGTCCGAGATGCAGTGGCACATGGTGCTGCGGCGGTGTCCCAGTCGCTCCATCACGGCGGTCGGCGACATCGACCAGGCGGAGGCAGCGCACCGGCACACCAGTTGGGCAGAAGCGGTGCGGGCTGCCTTCGGGGACCGCTGGACCGCCGCGGAACTGACCATCTGCTACCGGACCCCGCGTGAGGTCATGGACCTCACCGCACCCGTCCTGAAGAAGGCGGGCAGCCGCAACGCGCCGCCACGGGCGGTACGCTCCTCCGGCATCACCCCCTGGGAACTGACGATCACACCCGCCGAGCTTGCCGGCACCGCCGCCCAGGCTGTGCGACAGCTGCGGCAACGGTGGTCCGGCGGCACGGTCGGCGTCATCGCCCCCGCCGACCGGATCACCGAACTCGTGGCCGTGCTGGGTGACGTGCCAGTGCTCACCGCCACCCAGTCCAAGGGACTGGAATGGGACGCGACGCTGGTCGTCGACCCCCACCGGATCGCCGCCGAGCCGCGCGGCTGGAACGGTCTCTACGTCGCCCTCACCCGATGCACGCAGGAACTCGGCCAGCTGATTCTCACGCGCTGACCGACGAAGAAGCCGCACGCACAGGCTCCGAAAAGGTTGGATATCGACTCGATTCGATGTAGCGTGGGAACGCTCCCAGACCGCGTCCACCACCACCTTCATCGAGGAGCTGACCATGTCGCGACGACGTCGTCGCCCGGCCACCATGCTGGCCGGGCTGCTCATCCTCACCCTGTCCGCGCTCCTGTCGCCGCCGGCGTCGGCGATCGGCAGCGCTGCTGGCCCGTCCGGCACTCGTGCGGTGCCCCTCACCGAGCTGACCGTGGTATCCGAACGGGTGGCCTTCGGTCTGCAGCGCCCGATCGCGATCACCGGGCTGCCGGACGGCCGGATGCTGATCGCGGAGAAGGCCGGCACCGTCCGCGCCTACCACCCCGACACCGGCCTGGCGGCCGATCCGGTGCTCGACCTGAGCGCCCGGGTCGACACGTCGGACAACGAGCGTGGCCTCCTCGGCATCACGCCCGCGCCGAACTTCGCGCGCACCGGGATGCTGTACGTGGCCTACACGAGCCTGCCGGCCGGCACGTTGACCCTGGCGCGGGTGCCCCTCGGGGCGCCCGACCGGTTGCAGGTGCTGCTCACCCAGGAGCACCCCGAGTACGGCAACCACAACGGCGGGCAGGTGGCGTTCGGCCGCGACGGCTACCTCTACTGGTCGACCGGCGACGGCGGCGGCGCGAACGACCCGTTCAAGAGCGGCCAGAACCTCGGCACCCTGCTCGGCAAGATCGTGCGGATCGACGTCAACCGCTCCTGCGGCGGAAAGCCCTACTGCGTACCCTTCGACAACCCGTTCGTCCGCACGCCAGGCGCGCGGCCGGAGATCTGGGTGTACGGGCTGCGCAACCCGTGGAAGTTCTCGATCGACCCGGTCGACAACTCGCTGTGGATCGGTGACGTCGGCCAGGGCCTGATCGAGGAGATCAACCACATCCGCCCGTCGCAGCGTGGCGCGAACCTCGGCTGGTCCTGCCGCGAGGGCACGCCGGTCTTCGACCAGACGCAGTGCCGGCCGGGCGTGCGGCTCACCGACCCGATCGCCGAATACGACCACTACATGACGGAGAACTGCTCCATCATCGGCGGTCAGGTGTACCGGGGGTCCGTCACCCCGGAGGCGCGGGGGACCTACATCGCGAGCGACTACTGCTCGACCCGCGCGTTCGCCATCCGTGCCAAGTCCACGGGTGGCTACGAGTCCGCTGAGATCGGCACCTTTCCCACCCAGCCGACGGCGTTCGGCGCCGATGTGAACGGCGAACTGTACGTGCTCAGTGACCTCCCGGGGTGGCTGAGCAAGGTGCGGTTCGAGCGGGTCCAGCCCGCCTCGAACCGCTGACCCTCGAAACAGTCCGCAACACCCGTGGGGACGGCCGCCTTCGGGCGGCCGTCCCCGATCAGCCGGTCAGAGACCGGCGGCGTGTGCGGCGGCGGTGCCGCCGACCACGGGCAGGACGATGTTGCTGCTCTTCAGCGCGACCTGCAGGTTCGCGGCGGTGGTGTCCGCCTGGCTGGAGTACTGCGGGTAGCTGGCCACGATGATCACGCCGACCCGGTGGCCGGGCTTGAAGACGTAGTCCTCCGGCAGCAGCGGGAAGCTGAAGTTGTACGACTCCCCCGGCACCAGCGGCACGCCGACGCGGATCGACTGCCGGTTCTGGGCGTCCATGATGCCCTTGGTGACCAACTCGTAGTCGGCAGTGGCCACCCGCTTCGCCGTCTGCTTGTAGCAGCCGTCGTCCGTCGGGCTGCTCTGGCCCCAGCAGTCCTCAGTGGTCAGGGTGATGATCCCCTCGCCGGAGGCCCGGTGTGCGACCCGCTCGTCGGTGCCGTAGTCGACCAGGATCGCCCCGAGGTTGGTGTCGGTCTGGTCGGCGGAGGCCCGCAGCTGCACGGTGGGGGTGCCGGAGATGTGCAGCGGCGCGGTCAGTGGCGCGGAGAGGAAGGCCAACCGGTTGGGCTGCACCACGTCCGGGTTGAGGATCATGGTGTTCTGGCTCTGCGTACGGTTGTCCTGGAAGGCCCCGGTCGCCGGCTTCGCGGTGGGCACCAGCCCGAGACCGCCCGCGCCGGTGGTGCCGGGCTGGAGGAACACCTCGGTGTCGGCCTTGCCGGGGATCGGCCAGTCGGCGTGGGTCTCCCACACGTCGGCGGAGCGCTCCAGGTCCACCCGTGGCTCGTCCATGATGCCGTTGGCGACGCCCTGCAACCAGAAGTCGAACCACCTGTGCAGCGTCGACACCCACACCGCGCGGCGCGAGTCGAACGGGTCGACGTGGCCCTCCTGCGACAGCCACAGCTTGCGCGGAACGTTGTTCTCCGCCAGGGCGTACCAGAACTTGCTGAAGTGGTCCGGCCGGACGTTGTCGTCGTTGAGGCCGTGGTAAAGCAGCACGCTGGCGGTGACGTTGGGGACCTTCTTGACGTAGCTGCGCTCGTTCCAGAAGGCCGTGTAGTCGCCGTGTTCGTCACCGTCGGCGGCGGCCAGCGCGTCGCGCACCGGCTTGCAGTAGTCCCGGCGCTCGGGGTTGGTGACCGTGTTGGCCAGCGACGCCACGTAGCTGTTGCCACGGGTGATGACGCCGTTGCTGCGCACGTAGTCGTAGTACTCGGTCGGTCCGCTGATGGGCACGACAGTGGTCAGGCCCTTCACGCCGGTCACCGCCGTGGCCATGGCCAGCGAGCCGTCGTACGACTTGCCGATCATCCCGGTCTTGCCGTTGTGCCAGTCCGCCTTGACGATCTGACCGGCGGCGTTACGGGCGGTGGCGCGACCGTTGAGCCAGTTGATGGCCTGCTTGGCGCTCAGGTTGTCCTGGTTGGCGTTGGTGGTGG
This sequence comes from Micromonospora sp. NPDC002411, assembly GCF_053592955.1. Lineage (NCBI taxonomy): Bacteria > Bacillati > Actinomycetota > Actinomycetes > Micromonosporales > Micromonosporaceae > Micromonospora > Micromonospora sp. NPDC002411. The sequence continues at coordinate 59,402 of NZ_JBSFBM010000005.1, forward strand.
GGCAGCCGGTGGAGTTGTTGGTGCCGACCATGTCCAGCAGGATGACCGCGTAGCCGCGCGGCACGAAGTAGTTGTCGTAGAACAGCGGCCACTTGTCCAGCAGCCCGTCGCCGTCGAGGTCCGCCTTGCACTCGGACTCGTTGCCTCGGCAGACGGTCGAGTAGTAGGGGCTGGCGTCCATCACCACGGGGGCCTTGAGGCCGTGCGCGGTGGCGGCCGGCCGCATCAGGTCGAACGCGATGATGTCGCGCAGACCGTCGTTGTCACTGTCGAAGGTGGAGTCGATGAAGAGGCGCTCCCGGATGGCATCGGCGTAGCCGAACACCGGCTGGGTGACACCGTCCTGGACGACTATCGACGGCGCGTCGTCCGCCGCCTGCGCCTGCGGCGCCGCACCGAGGGCGGCGAGCACTGTCGCGGACAGTACGGCCACGCCCGTGCGCCAGCGCGTTCCCCTTGTAGCCATGCAGTCTCCTTGATGTGTCCGAGGTTGCGTAACGCTACGAGCTGGCGGTCTGTGCCACCACCTGCACGTGTAGGAACTTCGCCGGGTGTGGTTCGACGGGGTCGAGGCGCCTGGCTACGGCTGGCCGGCCAGCACCAGCTCCCGCAGCCGCTGGTCGAGTGCCGGGGCGTCCAGGCCACCCGGCCAGCCGCGGAGCAGGGCGCCCCCCTTGGCCACCAGTACGACGGCCGGTGGCTCCCGCACCGCGTACGAACGCCAGATCGTCTGCTGGTCGTCGAGGACGACCGGATATTCCACCCGGTGGGCGCGGAGGTAGTCCTGGACCTCGTCGGCCTGGTCCGTGCCGGCCACGCCGATGAAGACCACCCGGTCTCGGTAGCTGCGGGCCAGCTCGCTGAGGGCCGCCTGGCTGCTGGCGCAAGTGGTGCACCAGGAGGTGAAGAAGGTGAGTACGACGGGACGCTGCGCCCACACGTCGGCGACGGCGAAGGGACTGCCGTCGGTCAGCGCGCCGGTGAACGCCGGGGCGGCCGGGGCGGTGCTGGGCACCGGGCGCAACGCCAGGTCGGCGGGGATCGGCCCGGGCAGCGCCGCCGCTCCTCCGGCGGGTGGCGGTGCGGGCGCGGGCTCGGGCGTGCTGCATCCGCCCAGCAGTGCCACCGCCAGCACCATCGGCAGGAGTGCCCGCCTCATGACGGGACCACCGCCACCAGCGCCGGGCCCTCGCTGCTGTCCGACGTGAGGTCGAGCGGCGGCCGGCCGTCCACCTCCAGCCGGTAGGAGTCCCGCTGCGGCACGCGTACCGGGATGGCGAACTCGCAGTAGGTGGGTAGGCGCTCGACCCCCAGGTCTTCGGCGAACGCGGCCACCGCGGTCCCGGCCGTCAGCTGACCGCTGGCCACCGCCGCCCCGTCCGGGTCGAGGACGCGAAACGGCGACCGGTTGTGGAAGTGCTGGTACGGACCGGTGCCGGCGCAGTCCACCCCGGCGGCCCGGATGTTGATGTCGCGGACCAGGACCCGGACTGTCGTCGGGGAGACCGCCTCCTCGGCGGTGCCGACGGCACCGCAGCCGGTCGCGCCGGCCAGCAGCAGGGGCAGCAGAGCCATGGTGCTTCGCCGCACGTCATCCTCCTCTCGCCCGCCTGCCGGGTCCGCGGCGGTGGGCCGCCGCGGACCCGCCAGGAACGGGGTCAACCTCGGGCGTAGGTCAGGACTTCTCGACCCGGCACTGCTTGGTGACCGTCTTCGTCGGGTCGCTCTCCGAGGTCGCGGTGAGCTTCACGAATCCGGTCTCCGCCGCGGCGGCGGTGGCACCCACCGACACCTTGACAGTGGTGGCCTTGCCGAACTGCGCGGTGGCGAGCTGGTTGGGCAGCCAGGTCCGCCAGCCCTTGCCGGCCACCTCCGCCGACAGGCGGTAGACGTCCGACTTCAGGTACGCGCTGACGTTCTCCGGGTGCTGCTGCCCGCCGGCCGAGTACGTACCGGTGTTGGTCAGGTCGAACGAGCAGGTCACCCCACGGTTGGTCGGCTTGCCGCCGCCGGTCACCTCGCCCTTGCCCAGTGCCACGTCGTGGCTGCTCGGCCCGCCGGTGCCGTCCAGCGAGCGCACCGCCACGGTGTAGGACAGCGAGCCGGCCGCGTCCCGCTTGAGGTCGATGATGTAGAAGTGCAGCCGGTTGGCCTCGTCGACGTACTCGTACTGGCTGCCGGTGTCCGCGCCGGCGTGGAACAGCGCGTCGGAGAGCTGCCGGTAGTCACCCATGGTGATCTTCTGCGGGGTGCCGTCCGGCCGGTAGAAGTCGATCATGTTGATGTCCTGCGGGTTGGCGTCCACCACCCACTGGAATGGCGCGCTGTCGGCGTTCTTCGTCTTGCTCAACAGCACGCCGCTGTCCGGCGTGAACGAGTCCGCGCCCATCCGGTCGACGACCTCGACCGTGTAGTTGTTGAAGCTGCCACCGTCGCAGAGCGGGTCGGTGCTGACGCCGCACGTCGGCGACAGGTCCTTGTTCAGCGCGATGTTCACGCCGCTCAGACCCTTCGGGCCGGCGTCGACCGCCCGGGCCGTGACCTGCGCGACCACCAGGCCCGAGGAGGCCAGCGACTCCCGTGACAGCCGCAGAACGTGCTCCTCGCCGAGCAGGCCGATCTTGAGCTTGTCCCGCACTGTGTGCAGCGAGCCCATCGAGCCGCCGTTGGTGGGCGGGATCTGCCAGCGGGTGTGCGGACCGCCCGGGCCGTTGAAGGACCCGCGCGACATCATGCTCCAGATCCCGGTGTACGCCCTGCGCAGCGGCTCGCCGTACGGGTTGTTGTAGTTGTCGCCGATGCCCAGCAGATGGGTCAGCTCGTGGGCGTAGACGCCCATGCCCGAGCTCTCCCCCTGCGTGGAGGAGCCGCCGCCGGCGTTCGGCCACAGCGTTGCCGCCGCCTTCCACGACGTCCAGTCCACGTAGCGGGTCTTGGCCCAGTTCGGCAGGTTGGGGTCCGGCGGGCCCCAGGCGTCCGGCACGTCCTCCTTGTTCTGGAAGATCATCTGCCCGAACTCCTGCCAGGTCGACGACTCGTCCTGACCGGCGCTGAGGATGAACACCAACTCGTACTGGTTCGCGACCTCCTCACCGACAGCCGCCCGCCAGGCACCCAGGCCGTCGGTACGGATGTTCTTGCTGCACACGTCCCCGCTCGGGCAGGCGCCCGGGTTGAACCCGTTGTCCAACCCGTACTGGTAGGACTTGGCCGGCATCTGGTACGGCCCGAACCCGGTGAGGTCGACGCCGTAGCGGCCGTTGGAGTCCTGCATCCAGTACTCGTGCAGGGTGTGGCCCTTGTTGAGGGTGTTCGGTGTGTTCAGGAAGTCCTGGTAGAACTTCGGCACGTCCGTGCGAGGAATGTTGGTGGCGACGGACTGGGGGTTGCCGAACACCGTCGAGCGGGCCCGCTGGGAGACCGCGAACGTCTCGTCGGGATAGTCGAGCGCCACCAGGGCGATCTTGAAGTTGCGGACCGAGCCCGACACGCTCGGGTCGGCCCAGTTCTTGCCGGGCACTGCCTTGTAGTCGTTCCAGGTCATCGTGTCCGGGTTCTGCCAGGCCTGCGGGTGCGGGAACTGTGTTCCCGGCTGCCGACACTTCCCCCACCCGGACAGTCATAGT
>NZ_JBSFBM010000006.1:0-58856 GCF_053592955.1 Micromonospora sp. NPDC002411
AGAGCACCGGCGGCGAGCAGCCGATCCGAGGCGACCTGCGCCGCCCAGCCCTTCACGAAACCGGACGGGTGCCACCGATCGCGCGCCCCGACCGCGCCACACGCACGTCCCGCGCCCTCTCGCGCCCTTCGGCGTCGAGCTCCTCGCCCTTTGAGTCGAGCTCCTCGCGCCCTTCGGCGTTGCCGCCGTCCGCTCGGACCGCCGACTCATGTTTCGTCTTGACTACGGTCTTGTTATCGATAACAGTAAGCATCAACGTAGCTCTATTCCTGCGCCATGCCGGCTCTGATCCGCGCCTCCCCGTCGAGGTCGAACGATCTCCGGGACGTGGCGGAGGGTGCTGTTAGCGATCACATCGACAGTCTGGCCAAGGTGCCGACCAGCGATGCGGATGCCGGCTGAGATGGTCCGGTGCCTCAGGCCAGCGAAGGAGGATCATGATTTCCATTGGACGGGTTCCCCGGGGAGCGCCGCGCCGACGCGGACGATTGTCACTGCTCGGCGCGGCCGTGGTGGCGGTGGTGGTCGGTGCGGCCCTCGCTGCCGTCGCCCCGTCGCCGGCCTCGGCGGCGACCGTGGACACCAACGCCTGGTACGTGTTGGTCAACCGCAACAGCGGCAAGGCCTTGGACGTGTACAACCTGGCCACGAACGACGGTGCCCGGATCACGCAGTGGACCCGGAACAACGGCAACCAGCAGCAGTGGCAGTTCGTCGACTCCGGTGGTGGCTACTACCGGGTCAAGTCGCGGCTCTCCGGCAAGGTGCTCGACGTCTCGGGCTTCTCGACCGCCAACGGCGCGAGCATCGTGCAGTGGAGCGACACCAACGGCACCAACCAGCAGTTTCGGTTGGCCGACTCCGACGGCGGCTACGTCCGGCTGATCAACCGGAACAGCAACAAGGTGATGGAGGTGCAGGGCGCCTCGACCGCCGACGGCGGCAACATCGTGCAGTACGACGACTGGAACGGCACCAACCAGCAGTGGCAGTTCGTCCGCGTCGGCGGCGGGACCGACCCCACCACACCGCCGCCGACGACCCCGCCGCCGTCGAACGGCACGTTCTCCAACCCGGCCATCTGGCAGGACTTCGCCGACGTCGACATCATCCGGGTGGACAACGTCTATTACCTGACGTCGTCCACCATGCACTACTCGCCCGGCGCACCGGTGCTGCGCTCGTACGACCTGGTGAACTGGGAGTTCGCCGGTCACGCCGTGCCCCGGCTCGACTTCGGCTCGAAGTACGACATGAGTGGCGGCAACGCGTACGTCGACGGGATCTGGGCGTCGACGTTGAACTACCGGCCGAGCAACCGGACGTACTACTGGGCCGGGTGCATCGACTTCGCGCAGACCCACATCTACACCGCGTCCGCCGTCGACAGCACCTGGAGCAAGCACACCACCATCCCGAACTGCTACTACGACGCCGGCCTGCTGTTCGACGACAACGACACCCCGTACATCGCGTACGGCAACGGCACCATCAGCGTCGCCCAGCTCTCCGCCGACGGGAAGTCCCAGGTCCGAGCCCAGCAGGTGTACCAGACGCCGTCGAGCATCGGCACGCTGGAAGGTGCCCGCTTCTACAAGCGCAACGGCGCCTACTACATCTGGCTCACCCGCCCGGCCAACGGCCAGTACGTGCTCAAGTCGACGAACGGCCCGTTCGGCCCGTACGAGCAGCGGCAGGTGCTCCTCAACCTGCCCGGCCCGATCTCCGGTGGCGGCGTGCCGCACCAGGGCGGGCTGGTGCAGACCCAGAACGGCGACTGGTACTACATGTCCTTCGTCGACGCGTACCCCGGTGGTCGGATGCCCGCCCTGGCGCCGATCACCTGGACCGGCGACGGTTGGCCGGTGCTGCAGACGGTGAACGGCGCGTGGGGCAGCACGTACCCGAAGCCGAACCTGCCCGCCCCGCCCCGGGCGGTCAAGCCGCTGACCGGCACCGACACGTTCGCCGGCACCACGCTCGGCCCGCAGTGGGAGTGGAACCACAACCCCGACAACAGCAAGTGGTCGGTCAACAACGGGCTGAACCTGCAGACCGCCACCGTCACCGGTGATCTGTACAAGGCGCGCAACACGCTGACGCACCGCATTCAGGGCCCCACCTCGACGGCCACCATCGAGTTGGACTACTCCACGATGCGCGACGGTGACCGCACCGGTCTGGCGGTACTGCGCAACTCGTCCGCCTGGATCGGAATCCGACGCGACAACGGGTCGACCCGACTGGTCATGCAGAACGGCCTGACGATGGACGGGAGCTGGAACACCACAAGTACCGGCAGCGAGGTGGCGAGCACCGCCGTCTCCGGTGGTCGGATCTGGTTGCGGGCCAACGCCGACATCAGACCGGGATCCGGCCGGCAGGCCCGCTTCTCGTACAGCACGGACGGGGTCAACTTCACCTCGTTCGGCAACGCCCTGACCCTGGCGAACAACTGGCAGTTCTTCATGGGCTACCGGTTCGCCATCTTCAACCACGCGACCCAGGCGCTCGGCGGTGCGGTCACCTTGCGCCGGTTCGACCTGACAACACCGTGACACCGCTCACACAACCAATGGTCTGACCAGCGGCGCTGGCGGACACGTGCCCGCCGGCACGTCGAGTCGGCGCCACCGCTGGTCCTCGCCGGCCTGCTCCGCGCTCTGTCCAGGGGCGTAGGGCAGGTCGGCGTGCCATCGCGCATCGACGGAGTACGACACTCGGTCGCGTACTCCAGGCGGGGGTTGGGATTGTGCGTCACTGCTGCGTTGCGCAGCCCACCGATAGGCATGCCGTGTTTGGGGCAGTGGCTGGCGTAGACTGTCGGCGATCCAGCGCTGGTCACCTGGGATTCAGCACCGGCGTGGTGGCTGAGCGAGGGGGATCGGGCCGGGCCGCTCCAGTCGACGTCGACGGGCCGCGGGCCGGAGATGTAGCGGGGGGAGCGAAATGGCCGTCCACGGTCCCGCGATGACGGATGTTGCTCGTCTCGCCGGTGTCTCCCATCAGACGGTGTCGCGGGTGCTCAACGGGCACCCCAACGTCCGTGAGCAGACCCGGCTCCGTGTGCGGGCGGCGATCGCCGAGCTCGGCTACCGCCCCAACGGCGCGGCACGCGCGCTGGTGACCGGTCGATCGCAGGTCATCGGCGTGGTCGCACAGAACACCACGCTCTATGGTCCGGCATCCCTGCTGGCAGCGTTGGAGCAGACCGCCGCCCAGGAGGGTTTCGCGGTCAGTGTCGGCAGCGTCCGCAACCTCGACCACCGGTCCATCTCGGCCGCCGTCGAGCGGCACCTGTCGCACCGGGTCGCCGGCATCGTGGTCATCGCGCCTGTCGAGTCGGCCGGTGAGGCGCTGGAGCGTCTGCCGAAGGACGTCCCGCTGGTCACCGTCGACGGTGACCCGAGCCGACCGGTGCCGTTGGTGACCGTCGACCAGGTAGCGGGCGCCCGTGCGGCGACCCAACATCTGCTCGATGCGGGGCACCGCACCGTCTGGCACGTCTCGGGGCCCTCCGACTGGTTCGACAGCGTCGGTCGGATCGACGGATGGCGGGAGGCGCTGCTGGCCGCCGGCCTGGTGCCGCCGCCGCTGATGCCCGGGGACTGGTCAGCGTCCTCCGGTTACCGGTGCGGGCAGATGTTGGCGCGGATGCCGGAGGTCACTGCGGTATTCACCGCCAACGACCACCTCGCGCTGGGCGTGCTGCGGGCGTTGCACGAGTTCGGCCGGCGGGTGCCCGACGACATCAGCGTGGTCGGCTTCGACGACGTGCCGGAGGCGGCGTACTTCATCCCGCCGCTGACCACCGTCCGTCCGGATTTCGACGCGGTCGCGCGGGCGAGTCTGCAGATGCTGCTGGCGCAGATCGAGTCGGGCACCGGTGGCGCGTTGCGGCAGACGGTCGCCCCGACCCTGGTCTCCCGCGAGAGCGTCGCCCCACCGCGTCGCTGACGTCCGGGTCCACCGCGTCGCTGACGTCCGGGTCCACCGCGTCGCTCCGGTCGATAAGACCGCACTCAATCGCTGGGCGATCTTAGTTATCGATGAGCGGCAATGCGGTGCGGTCAAGGTATTGAACCTCGTGAAATGTGACCGTAACATGATGGACGTCTCTGTTAACGCTAACAACAATTGGCGTCCAGCTATCGGCCCATCGACCGGAGATCGTAGTCAGGGGCGGGCGCCACCGACAAGGAGGCTCGATGAACCGCATCACTCGAGGTCGACGCTGGGGGAGCGTACTGGCAGCCGGTCTGCTCGTCGCCGGCGCCTTGGTCGGCCTCCGCGCCCCCGCGGCGCAGGCGCTCGACAACGGCGTGGCGCGTACTCCGCCGATGGGTTGGAATTCGTGGAACTCGTTCGGCTGCAACATCAACGAGGCGCTGATCCGCAGCACGGCCGATGCGATCGTCAGCAGCGGGATGCGCGATCTGGGCTACCAGTACGTCGTGGTCGACGACTGCTGGTTCAACCCGAACCGGGACTCCTCCGGCAACATCCAGGGCGACCCGACCCGGTTCCCCAGCGGAATGAAGGCGCTCGGCGACTACCTGCACGCCCGGGGCCTGAAGTTCGGTCTCTACCAGGTGCCGGTCGACAAGACCTGCGCGCAATACTTCGGCTCCTACCCCGGTGCCACCGGTAGCCGGGGCCACGAGGTGCAGGACGCAAACCAGTTCGCCGCCTGGGGTGTCGACTTCCTCAAATACGACTGGTGCTCGCCGGAGGGCAGCATCAACGACCAGGTGGCCACCTTCGCCAAGATGCGCGACGCGCTGGCCGCCACCGGCCGACCGATCGTCTACAGCATCAACCCGAACAGCATCCACGCCAAGACCGGCCCGCAGCGCAACTGGGGCGACGTGGCCAACATGTGGCGGACCACCGAGGACATCACCAACGCGTGGGACACCGGCCAGACCAACGGCTACCCGATGGGCATCCAGAACATCATCAACGTGACAGTTCCACTCGCCTCCTACGCGCGCCCGGGTGGGTTCAACGACCCGGACATGATGGAGGTCGGTCGTGGCGGCATGAACGACACGGAGATGCGCAGCCACTTCGCGATGTGGGCGATCATGGCCTCGCCGTTGATCGCCGGCAACGACGTCCGGAACATGAACGCCGCGACGCAGACCATCCTCAAGAACGCCAACCTGATCGCGATCAACCAGGACTCCCTCGGGTTGCAGGGAACGCAGGTGTCGTTCGACGGTACGCGTCGGGTGCTGGCCAAGCGGCTCGCCAACGGTGACGTCGCCGTCGCGCTGTTCAACCAGGGCTCCTCGACGACGACCATCTCGACCACGGCCTCCGCGATCGGCAAGTCCGGCTCGTCGTTCACCCTGGTGGACGCATGGACCGGTGGCACCAGCTCCAGCAGCGGAACGATCAGCGCCAGCGTCCCGGCGCACGGCACTGTCGTCTACCGGGTCAGCGGTGGCGGGACGACCCCGCCGACGACTCCGCCGCCGACCACGTCGAGCGCGTACGCCAGCGCCGCCTCCAACCGCTGCCTGGACGTGCCGAACAGCAACACCACCAACGGCACCCAGCCGGTCATCTGGGACTGCAACGGCGCGGCCAACCAACGCTGGACGCGTAACGGTCAGACCCTCCAGGCCCTCGGCAAGTGCCTGGACGCACCGACGAACGCGGCGGCCGGCTCCAAGGTGCAGATCTGGGACTGCAACGGCGGGACCAACCAGCAGTGGAACATCAACGCCAACGGGACGATCAGCGGCGTCCAGTCCGGGCTCTGCCTGGACGTCAACAACAACGGCACGGCCAACGGCACCACGGTGATCCTGTGGAACTGCACCGCGGCGGCCAACCAGCGGTGGTCGCAGCGGTAGTTCCCTGAACCGCCGCTTCTGTCGGTGCCCGCGGACGACTAGCGTCGTCCGCGGGCATCGGCGTGTGGAGCGTCGGACCGACCTCGGAGAGTTGTCGTACCCTCACTCCGGGCCGATTGACCGCATGGCTACGCTCGCCTGGATGCTCCGTTACGAGACCGTGACACCGGTATTTCGAACCAGGTGTTGACGCAACCTATGTGAGCGCTAACACTACCCGAAAGATGACAGTTGCCCCGGCAGTCGGCGGGGGAGTCCAGAGAGGAGAACCCCGTGCGCAGGAAATTCCTGGTTGCTCTCGGCAGCGCGGCGCTGGCGCTGAGCCTTGCGGCGTGCAGTGGCGAGGGAGCGGGCAGCGGCGGCGACAAGAGCGGCGAGAAGCCCAGCGACCTGACCATCGGCGTGTCGATGCCGACCCAGACCTCGGAGCGGTGGATCGCCGACGGCAACGCGGTGAAGTCCAAGCTTGAGGCGAAGGGCTACAAGGTCGACCTCCAGTACGCCGGCGACGACATCCCCACCCAGTCGCAGCAGGTCGACCAGATGATCACCCAGGGTGCGGATGTCCTGGTGATCGCGGCGATCGACGGCACGGCGCTCAACAGCCAGCTGCAGGCCGCCGCGGCCGCGAAGATCCCGGTCATCTCCTACGACCGGCTGATCCGCGGCAGCAAGGACGTCGACTTCTACGTCAGCTTCGACAACTACAAGGTCGGCGTCGCCCAGGGCACCGCCCTGCTCGTCGGCCTCGGCCTGCTGAACAAGGACGGCTCGAAGGGCACGGCCAAGGGCCCGCTCAACGTCGAGCTCTTCGCCGGCTCGCTGGACGACAACAACACCCAGTACTTCTACGGCGGTGCGATGGACACGCTGAAGCCGTTCATCGAGGCCGGCACGCTTGTCGTCAAGTCCAAGCAGACCACGCCCGAGCAGATCGCCACCCTGCGGTGGCAGCAGGAGACCGCGCAGAAGCGGATGGAGAACCTGCTGACCTCGAGCTACAACGACGGCGCGAAGGTCGACGGGGTGCTGTCCCCGTACGACGGCATCTCCCGGGGCATCATCACCGCCCTGCAGAACGCCGGCTACGGCACCGGCGCGAAGAAGCTCCCGGTCGTCACCGGCCAGGACGCGGAGATCGCCTCGATCAAGCTGATCAACGACGGCGTGCAGAACTCCACGGTCTTCAAGGACACCCGACTGCTCGCCGAGCAGGCCGTCAACGCGTCCGAGGCGTTCCTGCAGAAGAAGCAGCCGCAGGCCAACGACACCCAGACGTACAACAACGGCGTCAAGGTCGTCCCGTCGTACCTGCTGCCGATCGCCACGGTCTACAAGGACGACATCAAGGCCACGCTGATCGACTCGGGCTACTGGACGGCGGAAGAGGTCGCCGCCGGCCAGGCCAAGAAGTAAAGCCACTCGTCGGGCCCGGCGGTCTCCGCCGGGCCCGACGCCGTGGCGTACCGCGTCCGACCTGACAGAGGACAGTGACCATGGACGACACCATCCTTGAGATGCGCCGCATCACGAAGACCTTCCCCGGCGTGACCGCGCTGGAGGACGTCACCCTCGCCGTCCGGCGCGGAGAGATCCACGCCATCTGCGGGGAGAACGGCGCCGGCAAGTCAACCCTGATGAAGGTGCTGTCCGGCGTCCACCCGTCCGGCTCGTACGACGGTGAGATCCTCTTCGACGGCAAGCCGATGCAGTTCCGGGGCATCCGCGACAGCGAAGCCAACGGCATCGTCATCATCCACCAGGAACTCGCCCTGGTGCCGTACCTGTCGATCGCGGAGAACATCTTCCTCGGCAACGAGCGGCGTGGCCGCAGCCGGCTCATCGACTGGAACCTGGCCAACGCCGAGGCGGCAAAGCTGCTGGCGTCAGTCGGGCTGCACGAGAACCCCGTCACCCCGGTCATCCAGCTCGGCGTCGGCAAGCAGCAGCTGGTGGAGATCGCCAAGGCGCTGTCGAAGCAGGTGAAGCTGCTCATCCTCGACGAGCCGACCGCCGCGCTCAACGACATCGACTCCGCTCACCTGCTCGACCTGCTGCGGGCACTCCGCGACCAGGGCATCACCTGCATCATGATCTCGCACAAGCTCAACGAGATCATGGCCATCGCCGACGCGACGACCGTCATCCGGGACGGACGCACGGTCGAGACCCTCGACATGAAGTCCGACGACGTGACCCAGCAGCGGATCATCCGAGGCATGGTCGGACGGGACCTGGACAGCTTCTACCCCGACCGTGAGTCGTCCCCCGGCGAGGAGGTCCTCCGCATCGAGGACTGGACGGCGCGGCACCCGGTCCAGGACCGGATGGTCGTCGAGGGCGTCAACCTGTCCGTGCGCGCCGGTGAGGTCGTCGGCATCGCAGGCCTGATGGGCGCCGGGCGCACCGAGCTGGCGATGAGCGTGTTCGGTCGGTCGTACGGGCGCGACATCAGCGGCCGACTGTTCGTGCGCGGGAAAGAGGTGCAGGCGCGTACCGTCGCCGAGGCCATCGACAACGGCATCGCGTACGTCACCGAGGACCGCAAGCACTACGGCCTCAACCTCATCGACGACGTGCGGCGCAACGTGTCCGCCGCCGCGCTGGACCGCCTGTCCCGGTTGGGCTGGGTGAACGGCAACGAGGAGATCAAGGTTGCCGAGGCGAGCCGCCAGGAGATGAACATCCGGACGCCCAGCGTCATGGCGGTGGTCGGCAAGCTCTCCGGCGGCAACCAGCAGAAGGTCGTGCTGTCGAAGTGGCTGTTCACCGACCCGGACGTGCTGATCCTGGACGAACCCACCCGCGGGATCGACGTCGGGGCCAAGTACGAGATCTACACGATCATCAACCGGCTGGTGGCCGCCGGCAAAGCAGTGATCGTCATCTCCTCCGAGCTGCCGGAGTTGCTCGGGATGTGCGACCGCATCTACACCCTCGCCGCCGGCCGGATCACCGGTGAGATGCCGGTGGCCGAGGCGACTCAGGAGAGCCTCATGGAGCTGATGACCAAGGACAAGGAGCTCGTCGGATGACCGACATCAAGACCCCTTCGACGGAGCGCCCGACGCCCCCGGACAGCGCGCCCGCCGCCGCCCTGCACAGCGGGACGAGCGACCTACGCGCGTTGGTGTTGAACAACCTGAGGCAGAGCGGGATCTACGTCGCCCTGGTCGTCATCGTCGGGCTCTTCGCGATCCTGACCGACGGGGTGCTGCTGAGCCCCGGCAACATCACCAACATCGTCCTCCAGTACTCGTACATCCTGGTGCTCGCGATCGGGATGGTCATCCTGATCATCGGTGGCCACATCGACCTGTCGGTCGGATCGGTCGTCGCGCTCACCGGGGCGGTCTCCGCCGTCCTGGTGATCCAGCAGGGCCACCCCTGGTGGATCGGCGTCCTGGCGGCACTGGCCGTCGGCATCGCAGTCGGCGCCTGGCACGGCTTCTGGGTGGCGTACGCCGGCATTCCGGCCTTCATCGTGACCCTGGCGGGCATGCTGCTGTTCCGGGGCCTCACCCTGCGGGTGCTCGACAACATCTCGCTGTCGCCGTTCCCGGCCGAATACCAGAAGGTCGCGGCGGGCTTCCTCAACGGCCTGCTCGGCGGAAACGGCTTCGACGCCTTCACCTTGCTGATCGGCGCCGTCGCGGTGGCCGGCTACGCGGTGAGCGGTTTCCGCACCCGCGTGGCGCGTATCCGCTACCAGCAGCACGTCGAGTCGTTCCCGCTGTTCGTCGCCCGGGTCGTGCTGGTCGGCGCGGTCATCATGTACTTCGCCTGGCAGCTGGCCCACGCCCGCGGTCTGCCGATCGTGCTGATCATCCTCGCGGTCCTCGTGCTGGTCTACGGCCTGGTCACCCGGCGTACCGTCTTCGGTCGCCAGGTCTACGCGATCGGCGGCAACCTGTCGGCGGCGGCGCTGTCCGGGGTGAAGGTCCGGACCGTCAACTTCTGGATGTTCGTCAACATGGGCTTCCTGGCCGCCGTGGCCGGTGTCATCTACTCCTCGCGGTCCAACGGCGCCCAACCCGCGGCTGGCAACATGTTCGAGCTGGACGCGATCGCCGCGGCTTTCATCGGCGGCGCGGCGGTCACCGGTGGCGTGGGCACCGTGGTGGGTGCGATGGTCGGCGGTCTGATCATGGCGGTGATGAGCAACGGCATGCAGCTGATGGGCATCGACCAGTCGACCCAGTCGGTGGTGAAGGGCCTCGTCCTGCTCGTCGCAGTCGCCTTCGACGTCTACAACAAGCGTCGGGCCGGCACGGCCCGCTGACGCCTGGACCGTACGCACGTGTGCCCCTGCCCGTTCCGCGGGTGGGGGCACACGTCGCTTGGCGGGGTGCCGTCCCTTGCGGTGCCGTTCCTTCAGCGGTGCCGAGGCCGGCTGTCCGACCCGTTTCGGCCGCGGGCGTCGCACACGGCCGGATGCTGGCAGTGGGATGCCGGAACTGGCTCGCCGGGTTCGGGTCCACCCCTCCCGGTGCGGCGCTGTAGAGCTGCCCCACATATGGGCCGCGACCCCGCGCGAAGGGCTTGACCGGGACCGGCCCTGCGGTCGTGTCGCGGTCGTCGCGCGTGCGGCCGGCACACCTTCGGTGTGGGTGACATTCCTGTGCTGTGGGCGGGTGGTCCTGGTCCTCGTGGGGCGTCGACCCCCGTGCGGTGGTCCGGGGCTGGCCCGTCGCGCGTTTGTCCGGGGCTGGCCCGTCGTGCGTGCGTCCGGGGCTGGCCTGCCGTGGTCCGTCCGGGGTGACCTACCGCGCGGCCGTCGCGCCGACCCGCCGTCCGGGTATCCGTGGACGGGCCCACCGTCTGGCCGTCTGGGGAGCGGTCGGCGTCGTTGGACGTGGCATTTTCCGTAGATCTTGGACAGTTTCCGTTCGCGCTGAACGGAAACTGTCCAAGATCTCGCCCTGCGCGGCGCGGATGACCGTGATCGAGGGGGCCATTTCGATTGGCTGCCTGGTATATCCCTTTCCGGAGCGACCGCCAGTTGAACCGCAGCCGCCCCACATGTGGGGCAGGTCTACAGCGAGCCGTGCAAGTCATCACCGCCCACCGCTACCCCGGTGTGGGGCGCTCGCCGGACTCCCGCGCAAGGGCTCGAGGTCATGCGGCCCGAGGGCACGTCGTGGGCCGCAGGGTCACGGGGTCACGGGGCCCTGTGGTCACAGCGCCGCAGGGCCGCGGGGCCCGGCCCGAGAGCCGGAGCCGGGGCCGCGGGCGTGCGCGTGGAGCGCGGGCGTGGGGTGCGGGCGTGGGGTACGGCGTCCAGGGTGGGCTTGGGTCGTGGGGGAGGGGCGGGAGGAACGGGTGGGAGGGGATCCCGCTGCACCGCGAACGGTGCAGCGGGATCGCGCGGTCAGTGGCAGTTGCCGGTGCCGCTGTCGCTGTAGGTCTGCCCGGCCACCGGCACGAACTGCCAGTCGTAGCTGCCGGAGTGCAGGGTGAACTTCAGAACGCCCCACGCCGAGCTGTTGCGGGCCTCGCTGTTGGGCTGGATGGTGCCGAAGCCGTAGTGGCTCGCGCCACCCATGCCGGCGACGAAGCTGCGCAGACCCCGACTGGCGTCGGCGCCGCCGGAGGGGTTCATCGGCGCGAACCGCTCGTACACGTGGTTGTGGCCCCACACCACGACGTCGGCGTTGTAGTCGTAGAGCGCCTGGTACAGCGGGCGCGTCGACGTCGACGGCGCGTGGTTGGAGCTGGACGTGAACAGCGGGTGGTGCCAGTACGCCAATGTGCACGGTTTGCTGGTGGCGGCCAGGTCGGCACGCAGCCACTGCTCCTGCGTCGAGCCTGCCGACATGCTGATGTTCGAGTTCAGCGACACGATGTGCCAGTTGCCGAGGTCAAACGAGTAGTAGCCGCGGCCGCTCGGGCCGGCGGACGTACCGAAGTAGTTGTAGTAGCCGGTCGCGCCCGACGTGTTGTAGTCGTGGTTGCCCGGCGACGGGCGGGTGCGGCTCTTGTGCCGCCCCCAGGTGGGCTCGTAGTAGTTGCTGAACTGCGATGCGGTGCCGCTGTCGTACACGTTGTCGCCGGTGGTGAAGACCGTGCCGGAGATGGTGTCGAGCAACGCGGCAGTGGCGCTGTCGCCGGAACCGGAGTCGGCGATGTCACCAGCGCCGACGAACACCGGGTCGCCGGACGGAGGGGTCGTGGTCCCGGTGGTGACCACCAGTTGCGGGGCGTCCGCGCCGCTCTCGCGGGTGTCGTAGTACGCGCCGTCACCGCTGGTGGAGGTCGCACCGAAGCTGTACGTGCCGTTGCCGGTCACCGCAGCCGTGACGTCGACCTCGTACCAGGTGTTGCCGCTGACCGCGCCGACCGTGCCGAGCGTGGCGCCGTCGATGGTCGGCTGGTTGTTCCAGGTGGTGCCGGTCTCCGACCAGGTCGTGTTGGACATCCGGCGGAACGTGCCGCCGGCGTCGCTGCCGCTGTTGCCGCTGATCGTGCGCAGCCGCAGCTTGGCGCTGGTCACCGTGCCGCTGACGCCGCTCACCGTGAAGCGCAGGAACGAACGCCGTACGGGGGAGTTGTCGACCACGATCTGCGTGGACGTGCCGTAGTTGGTGGAGGCCGTGTCGCTCTGGACGTAGGTGTCGGCGACCGGCGTGAACGTCACGCTCGCCGCCGACGCCGAGCCAGCGCCGGTCACGACGACGGCGGCGGTCGCGGCGAGGACCACCGTGACCACCCCCAGCGTCACCGACGGACGGGGGAATCGAATGTCCATCCAGGACTCCTTCACATCGTGGGAAGAGCGCAAGGAATGTAGGAGAGTCGACGGTCCGAAGGGCCACGGTCGTATGAACAGTACGCTCAGGCAGTGAAACATCTCGATGTTTGTCGTATGTTCACCCGACGCACGTCTGGCGGTCCCCGACGGACCCTTGCCGCCTCTCCGCTCAGTCGCCACGATGGCTGACCGTCAGCTTCCGACCTGAGGAGATGCTCGTGTACCTGTCGACCGTCTCCCGACCGGTCGCCGACCGACCGGAATCGGGGTCACCGGAATCGGGGCCGCGGCGCCGGCGGTTGGCGATGGTCAGCGGCAACGTCGTAGCGCTCGGCACGGTCAGTCTGATCACCGACGTCTCGGCCGAGATGGTGGCCGCCGTCCTCCCGCTCTATCTGGTGCTGGGCCTGCAACTCAGCCCGGTGGCGTTCGGCGTGCTCGACGGCGTCCACACTGGCGCGACAGCGCTGCTGCGGGTCGTCGGTGGCTACGCCGCCGACCGGTTCCAACGGCGCAAGCTGATCGCGGGCCTCGGGTACACCCTCTCGGCGGTCGCGAAGCTCGGGCTTCTGCTCGCCGGCCGGTCGATACCGGCGATCGGCGCCGTGATCGCCGTCGACCGGCTCGGCAAGGGTGTCCGCAGCGCCCCGCGCGACGCCCTGATCACGCTCTCCACCCCACCCGAGGCGTTGGGTCGGGCGTTCGGGGTGCACCGGGCGATGGACAGCTTCGGAGCGTTCCTCGGGCCGCTCGCCGCGTTCGCGGTTCTGCTGGTCGTCGGGCAGTCGTACGACGCGGTGTTCGTCACCAGCTTCTGCGTCGCCGCCCTGGCGGTGGTCGTCCTCGTGCTCTTCGTCCGGGAGCGGCCACCGGGTGAGGTGAAGGGCGAGGTGAAGGGCGAGCCGAAGGTCTCCGTCCGGGAGGCTCTCGGGCTGTTCCGTGGCGGACCGGCCCGTCGACTCGTGCTGGCCGCGGCGATGCTCGGGCTGGCCACCATCGGCGACGGTTTCGTCTACCTGCTGTTGCAGCGTCGGGAGGACCTCGGCCTGCGCTGGTTCCCGTTGCTCGCGGTGGGCACCAGCCTGGCCTACCTGCTGCTCGCCGCCCCGCTCGGTGTCCTCGCCGACCGGATCGGCCGACTGCCCGTGGTGATCGGCGGCTACACCGCCCTCGGCGCCACGTACCTGCTGCTGGCCGGCCCGGTCGACGGTTGGCCGCTGATCGTGCTGACGCTGACGCTGTACGGCGCGTTCTACGCGGCCACCGACGGCGTGCTCATCGCGCTCGCTGGGCCGGTCCTGCCAGCGCGGCTGCGGACCACCGGGATCGCTCTCGTGCAGACCGGGCAGGCCCTGGCGTACCTCGTCTCCTCGGTCCTGTTCGGTCTCGCCTGGCAGGCGTTCGGGCCGGACACCGCGATTCGCGCGGCGGCCGCAGCCGTCGCCGGGGTCCTGGTCCTCACGCTGCTTCTGCTGATCTCCCCGTCCCGACTGACCACTCGGAAGGTGCCCCGATGACCGCGATGTCGACCCGGGCGAAACTCGGCGTGGTGACCGCCTCGGCTGTGCTGCTGGGCGGTGTGGCGGCCGGCTACGTGGCCACGGCGGCGGAAACCGCACCGACGCCGCCTCCCGCCACCGGCGACCAGGCGGTCACCCTGACATCCGGCCCGCGCCTGCTGGCGATCACCGACCGGCACGTCTCGACCGTCGCCGCGGCCGACCCCAGCGGGCCGCGTACCGTCGCCGGTCTGGAATGCCTCCGGGTGTACGCCGCCGCCGGCACCGGCGTCTGCCTGAAGCCGGAGACCGCGTGGTCGTACCAGATGGTCGTGCTCGACGCCGCGTTGCGCGAGACCCGGACGATCAGCGTGCCGGGTCTGCCGAACCGGGCCCGGGTCTCGGCCAGCGGACGGATGGTCTCCTGGACGACGTTCGTCGGCGGCGACTCCTACACCTCCAGCGGCTTCTCCACCCGCACCGGAATCCTCGACACCCGCAGTGGTGCCACTGTCGCCTCGCTGGAGGAGTTCGCGATCACGAAGGACGGCCGGCGCTACCGCCACCCGGACGTCAACTACTGGGGTGTCACCTTCACCGCCGACGACAACCGCTTCTACGCGACCATGTCGACCGGGGGCAAGAGGTACCTCGTCCGGGGTGACGTCGCCGCCCGCACTGTCGAGACGATGAAGGAGAACGTCGAGTGCCCGTCGCTGTCACCGGACGGCACCCGGCTCGCGTTCAAGGAGGCCGTCGACGCCGATCCGGTGAAGGGCTGGCGGCTCTCGGTCCTCGACCTGGCGACCATGCGGGTCACCGCGACAGCCGAGACGACGAGCGTCGACGACCAGGCCGCCTGGCTGGACGGCGGCACGCTGGCCTACACGCTGCGGCAGGACGACGGTCGGCCGGACGTGTGGAGCGTCCCGGCGGACGGGTCCGGCGCGCCGAAGCTGGTGATCCCCGGCGCCGAGTCGCCGTCCCCGCTGACCTGACGGTCCGGCCTCGTCGGGCGGTCAGGACACCTGACCGCCTTGGCGCGGACAGCATTCCGTCATGTGGGATTCCGCGCCGCACCCATCGCCGTTCATCGACGTTCTCGAGGCTGCTGACCATGACAAGGCTCAGCCGTCGCATCTTCGTCCTCAGTGGACTCGCCGCCGCCGGAGTGGCGGTGACACCCCGTCAGGGTGCCCGCGCCGCGGTGCCGTACCCCTTCAAGCTCGGTGTGGCGTCCGGTGACCCGGCGCCCGACAGCGTGGTCCTCTGGACCCGGCTGGCACCATCACCGCTCAACGCCGACGGGCAGGGCGGCATGGCCAACGCCGACGTGACAGTCGAGTGGCAGGTGTCCACCACCGACCGGTTCACCTCGCTGGTCGCCTCCGGCTCGGTGGTCGCCCGCTACGCCGACGCGCACTCGGTGCACGCGATCGCGGGAGGGCTCGCCGCCGACTCCGACTACTACTACCGGTTCCGGGCCCAGGGCCAGATCTCGCCGGTCGGGCGGACCCGGACCGCCCCGGCGCCCAGCTCCTTCGGCCGCGACCTGGTGATGGCGTTCGCGTCGTGCGCGCACTACGAGGCCGGCTACTACACCGCGTACCGGCGGATGGCCGAGGACAACCCCGGGCTGATCCTGCACCTCGGGGACTACATCTACGAGGGTGGTGTCAACACCTCGGCGGTGCGGCAGCACGTCGGCGCCGAGGTCGTGTCGCTGGCCGACTACCGCCGCCGGTACGCGCTCTACAAGTCCGACCCGGACCTGCAGGCAGCGCACGCGGCAGCACCCTGGCTGGTGGTGCCGGACGACCACGAGGTGGAGAACAACTACGCCAACATGGTCCGCAACGACAGCAGCCCCACGCTGACCGCCGCGCAGTGGACCGCACGGCGGACCGCCGCGTACCGGGCGTACTACGAGAACATGCCGCTGCGACCGGCCTCCGCTTCGAGCGGCAACAGCATCCCGCTGTACCGACGCGTCCGGTGGGGACAGCTCGCCACCTTCCACATGCTCGACACCCGGCAGTTCCGCGACGACCAGGCGTGCGGCGACGGCTGGAAGGTGTGCGCCGACGCGGACCTGACCTCCCGGTCCCTGACCGGGGCGAGCCAGGAGGCGTGGCTGCTCGACGGGTTGGCCCAGCACTACGGCACCTGGGACATCCTCGGCCAGCAGGTCTTCTTCGCCCGTCAGTTCGACGCCGCAGGGGCGGCCAGCATGGACGCCTGGGACGGCTACCGCGCCTCCCGCAGCCGCATCCAGACCGGCTGGCAGCAGCGCGGGGTACGCAACCCGCTGGTGCTCACCGGCGACGTCCACAAGTCGTGGGCGAACGAACTCAAGGCCGACTACGCCAACCCGTCGTCCGCGACGATCGGCACCGAACTGGTCTGCACCTCGATCACCTCCGCCGGCAACGGCACCGGCAGCACCACCATCCCGAACGCGGCGACCAACCCGCACCTGAAGTTCCACTCGGACCGGCGAGGCTACGTGCGTACCACGATCAGTCGCAGCCAGGTCCGCGCGGACTTCCGCGCGCTGAACACGGTGACCGAGCACGACGCGGCGGCGTCCACGGTGCGTTCGTTCGTGATCCTCGACGGCCAGCCCGGCCTCCAGGCCGGGTAAGGGAGAGCCACCATGACCGCGATCACCGCACTGCTCACCGCATCCCTGCTAGTCCCGAACCTGGCACCGGCCCCGACCGCCATGACCGCCGAGGCGGTCACCTGGACCACCGCGAACAGTGTCGCCACCGGCGACCAGGACCTGCCCTCCATCGCCATGAACCGCAACGGTCAGGTCGCTGTGGTGTGGGAAGACGACCGGGACGGCAGCGCGCCCGAGGACGACACCCACAGCGAGATCTACCTGCGACTGTTCCGCGACGGCACCCCCGGCTACGAGCTGAAACTCTCCAACGGCGGCACCAGCGGGGCCGCCTGGCGGCACATCAGTCCGGACGTCGGGCTCGACGACAAGGGCAACGCCGTGGTGGTCTGGGCCGCCGACGGCGACGGCAACGGCGTCTACAACATCCAGTACCGGGTGGTCTCGCCGACCGGGGCAGTGCTCGGCTCGGGTCAGGCCAACGCCTCCGACGCCGGTCAGCAGATCTGGCCGAAGGTCGGCGTCGACCCGGACGGCTCGCCCACCAACGCCGCCGTCGGCTTCACCGTCGTCTGGGAGGACGTGCAGGGAACCGCACCCGCCACCGTCAAGGCCGCCGGTTTCACCGCGCCCACCACCAAGGGGTACGAGGTGACGGCCTCGCAGACGACCGGAACGCACCACCGTCCCGACGTGGCGGTGTCGGCGTCCGGGGAGGCACTTGTGGTCTGGGACGAGGACGCCGACGCGAACGGGTCGTACAACATCGGGCTGACCCGGCTGGCCCGGTCGAACGGCGCGGTGGTGCTGTCCCGGCGGACGGCCAACGCGCAGAGCGGCGGCCAGCAGCAACGTGCCTCGGTCGCGGCGAATTTCGCCGGTGACTTCACCGTCGGCTGGGAATCCGACCACACCGGCACCCGGGGTGTCTGGGCCCGGTCGTTCACCGCGGCCGGCGCGGCCCGGCACGGGGAGGTCGAGGTCTCCACCGGTACCGGCGCCATCGTGCCCAGCGTGGGCATCGACGACCAGGACAACGCCGTGGTGGGCTGGGCCGTGTCGGGCGCCAACCCGGACGTCTGGGCCCGGGGCCTCAATCCCGACGGCACTGTCGACGGCCGGCTGGCCGCCCAGGCGCTGAGCCAGACCACGACCGGGCGCCAGGAACACGTCGCGCTCGCCGCGTCCCCGTGGGGAGAGGTGAGCGTCTGCTACACCGACGACAACGACGGGAACACCTTCGACCAGGTGCTCCTCGGCCTCGGTACGACGAACTCCACCTGGCTGATGTCCGCCGACGAACTGCGCCGACTGAAGGCGCGGGGCACCCCGACCCACTGAGCCGGCCGGGCCCGTTCAGCCTGCGTGGTCGGGCTCGTCGCCGACTCTCGCCACCCCGTCGTCCGCGCCGCCGGACGACGGGGTGGCCACGGCGCGCAGAGTTACCGACTGGTCGGTGTGGTCGACCTCGAAGAGCGTTCCGGCCGGGAAGCCGGCCAGCGTCTCGGGTGGCAACTGGATCGTGCCGTCGCCGGCCACCACGGCGAAGTCCCGCCCGTCCCGCCCCTCGGCCCCGACGCGACCGTCCCGGATCGTGACGGCGCGGCCCAACCGGGCACCCACCTCGCCGTCATGGGTCACCACGACCACTGTGGTGCCGCGCTCCGCGTTGACGGTGGCCAGCGCCGCGAGCACCTCGTCGCGACCGGACGCGTCGAGCTGGCTGGTCGGCTCGTCGACCAGGAGCAGCCCGGGCCCGGCCGCGAGCCCCTGCGCCAGAGCTGCCCGCTGACGCTGCCCCGGAGTCAGGTCGCCCACCCGCCGCGCGCTGGCGCCGCCGAGACCGACGAGGTCCAGGATCGCCTCCGGCGGATCGAGCCGGCGTCCGGCGATGCGTGCCGCAGGTCGCTGCGCCAACCAGACGTTGCGCGCCAGCGACACGTACGGCAGCAGGTTGCGTTCGGCGCCCTGGAGCACCGTGCCGACCGTGGCCCCGCGAAGGGCCGCCAAGCCCTTGGCCGAGAGCCGGGACAGCTCGTGGTCGCCCACGTGCACGCGCCCGGCGGACGGTTGCATGAGCCCGCCGAGGATCGCCACCAGAGTGGACTTTCCCGAGCCGGACGGCCCCACCAGCGCCAGCATTTCGCCCGGTGCGATCCGCAGGTCCACACCGGAGAGCGCGACGACGTCACCGGTGCCGGTGGGGTAGATGTGGATGAGCCGGTGGCAGGTGACGGCCACGCCCCCGCCCGGCCGCGCGGCGGTCGTCGGCTCCTGCGGCTCGATGGTCATCGGCTGCTCCGGCGACGCACCGAGGCGGCGACGACCCGACCGAGCACGAGCGCGGTGAGGGCGAACAGCGTGATGGTCGGCACCGTGAACAACAGCAGCCGGCCGACGTCCGGCCAGTCGGGCAACGGGACCGGCGAGCGGCCGTCACTGAACAGGCGCTGCCCACCCCGGGTGAGCAGCCAGATCATCACTGTGACGAGACCGCCCGACACGGCGGCGACGGCGACCGGCCACCCGTAACCGCCCCGCACCGCTCGTGGCGGCAGCCCCTGCCGGCGCAGCGCCACCAACATGGCCACCCGGGTACGCTGCTCGGCCGCCGCCATCGCGACCAGGCCGGCCGCCCCGATCAGCACCCCGGCCAGCGCGGCGAACAGGTTGAAGCGCAGGGCCAGCGCGGCACCCTGCCGGTCGAATTCCTGTCGTACGGCGGCGGTCGTCCGATCGGCTGTGATGACCAGACCCTGGGCGCGAAGCCGGTCGAGGACGTCGGCGGGTGCCGACGACGTCAACCAGACCTCCTCACTGCCGTTCTGGCTGGCGACGGCGAGGCGATCCGCGTACTCCAGGTCGACGACCAGACCGGTGCCACCAAGTCGCGGCAGCCGATCGGCCAGGCCCTGGACGGATGCCGTGGTCGGTGTGCCGTCGACGCCGTCGTACGGGTGGGCCCCGCCGAGCGGGGTCCCCGTCGATCCGGTCAGGTAGCCCGGCAGCGGAAACGGCGCGTCGACGACACTGATGCCGGCCGGTGTCGCCCGCCGGTTCTCGTCCACGGTGAGGACCATCGCCGTGGTCGTCGCGCTCGCGCGGGTGGTGCTCGTGTCAGACAGCCGCCACCGCGTCAGGTCGGCGAACTGCGCGCCGGTCAGCACCACCATCTCGCGTCCGCCGTCCTCGTCGCTGCTGCGTAACTCCTCGAAGTGGACCTCCAGTTGGCGGGAGACCACTGGAGCGACGATCTCGATCTTGATCAGACGGCATTCCTGCGCGCACTCGGGCACCTGGAATGGGTAAGCCTGGCGGACGGGCTCGACGTCCTTGAGGGAGGCGACCACCCGGGTGCCGTTGGCACTGGCTACCGTGACCGCGAGGCGAACCTTGTTCCCGGCGAAGGCCTCGGCGTCGAAGCTGGCGGAGAGGACCATGTCGAGCAGTTGCCCCCGGAAGTACACCGGCTCCCCGGGCGCGGCCGGGTGGATCTTCCGCGCGACGTCCGTCAGGGACACGCCGTAGGACGGATGCGGCGCGGCCACCGTCGCCAGCCGGTCGGCGTCCACAGCGAGTAGCGGTGTGCCGGCCGCGGAGGACACGCTCGTCACCACTGCGGCCATCGCGAAGCGACCCTCGGGATCGGCCGTCCGCACGGCCTTCAACAGGTGCGAACGGGACGTCGCGTCGACCTGGACCACGCGCGGTGCGCCGACCTCGACAACTGCCCGGTCGGTGTAGGCGGCCGAGGCGACCTCGCTCGTCGCGGCGGTGAAGGCGAGCATCGCGACGACCACTGTGAGAAGCGCGATCAGGGGCCGGAAGCGGGGTTGTCGGGCCACCTGCACCAGGGCGAGACCGGTGGCCGTCCGCCCGCGCGCCAGGAGCGCCGCGCCTGCCGCCGCGCCGATGATCATCGCGACCCGGGCCAGCAGCACACCTGCGGCGAGCGCCCCGGCGACCGGTGCCACCAGGGCCAGTCCGCTGGGCGATCCGCCGGAGCGCAACTGCACCACGGCGGCCACGGCGACGGACACCGCGACGACGTCACCGATGGTCGCCCGCCAGCCGCGGGTCCGGGCGGGAACCCGCCGCAGCAGGTCGACGACCGACCCGGACAACATCCGAAGCTGGGCAAGCAGCACCGCGGCGAGCGCGCCGACCGCGCCGACGGCGGCGAAGCCGATCACGGTGGCGTCCACTGCGACGTCGGCCCGGGCCGGAAGGGTGTGCGCGGCGAGCAGTGTGGCGGCGGCGACGCCGCCCAGGCAGCCGAGGGGGATCGCGATCAAGACGGGTACGGCGTGCTCGCCGATCGCCAGCGCCCACAGCCGTCGGCGCTGCACCCCGCGGAGCAGGAGCAGGCCCTGCTCCGGTCGGCGCTGATCCGCCGCCGAACTGACCGCGACGAACAGGACCAGCCAGCAGAGCAGGACGAGCAGCCCGGCGCCCAGCGTCACGCCGTCGGCCAACTGCCCACGTTGCAGGGCCACTCGGTCGAGTAGAAGGGACAGGCTGCTGCCGCCCCCGAGGCCCGCGCTGCTCCCGTCCCGCGTCACCACCGCGACAGCGGTCCGCAGGTCCGAAGCGGAACGGGTGTCGAGCAGGTGCTCGGTGACGTAGAGGTCGGCAATCGAGCGATGCAGGATCGCATCGTCGTCGGTCAGGGGCGCGGCCTCGGCGGTGAAGATGGCGTCCTCCGCGCTCCCCACGGCCGGAGTGCTGGACGGGCCCGCCGCGGCGGGCCGAATGTATTCCGCGCCCAGCCAGAACGGATCTGTCACGTCCAGTGGTTGGTAGACGCCGGCTACCCGCACCGGCACCACGCCGAAGGTGAACTGGTCGCCGACGGCGACACCGAGACGCGCGGCGGTCTGGGTGCTGACCATGACCTCGGGGGCCTGCCCCCGTGGAGTGGCCCGGGGGCAGGCGCCGGACAGGGTGACCCGCTCGCAGACCCCCGCGCGGAAGACCAGGCTCGAGGTCACCCTTCCGGAACGGCCGGCGGCGACGCCGCTGCTCTGCGCACCCAGGACGACCTCGAACCCGGCTGGCGTCAGCTGCCTCACCTTGTCGGCGAACGGGGTCCGCGCGGGGTCGCCGGGCATCCCCGGATATTCGACGGGTTCGGCGAGTCGCAGCCGAAGCTCGTTCGGCGTTGCCCTGGACGCCTCGTAGCGGGCCAGGGCCTGGCCGGCGGCGGCGACATAGCTCGGCGCGGCCGCGGCGGCCGCGCTCGCGAGCACAGTGAGCAGGAGCACCGCCAGGGCCTGCACCCGGCGGGCCGCGATCGCGCCCCAGATGACGGTCAGCATTGGTGCCGAGGGTATCGGCCGGGCCGACGGCCCGCCGTCCCGTGCGAACGCACCGAGCCCTGTCGGTTGTCGGGGCTCCTCAGTCGCGCAGGACCTCCGCCCGACCCTCGACGAGGTGCAGCTCCGCTTCGCAGGCGGCGGCCACCTCCGGGTCGTGGGTGGCGAACACGACGGCCGCGCCCCGCCGCGCCTCGTCGTGCAACAGGTCCAGAACGCGTTGCCGGTTGCCCGCGTCCAGCTCGCTGGTCACCTCGTCGGCGAGCAACACGCCTCCGCGCAGGGCCAGGCCGCGGGCGACCGCGGTCCGCTGCTGTTGGCCACCGGACAGCTCTTCGACGAGTTGGTCGGCCTGGCCGGCGAGGCCCAGCAGATCCAGCATCGCGGTGGTCTGCCGACGGGCCTCGGGTGGCGTCACGCCGTCGGCCACGAGCGCCACCTGAAGGTTCTCGGCGGCGGTGAGGATCGGGGCCAGACCGTTGTCCTGCGGGACGAGGACGATCCGGTGCTCGACCGCGTGGTCGCGATCGCGCAGCGGCTGCCCGTCGACGCGCACCACTCCGTCGCGTGGGCGCAGCAGCCCGGCCATCGCGTTGAGCAGGGTGCTCTTGCCGGCACCGGACGAACCGGTCAGCGCCAGGATCCGGCCGGGGCGGACCGTCACCGACACGTCCCGGAGAACTGTTCGATCCTCGCCGTAGCCGACAGACATGTCGTGGATGGTCAACATCTGCACCCGCCCTCCCCGTACCGCGTCCGCAGAGTGCCACGCCCGACGGAATCGCACAATCCTCGTCGAGGCGGCCCGCGCTGCACGGGCTTGCCTCGTCGTCAGCCGGTCCGTGCCCGTCCCGCCAGCCTCTCGTAGCTGACGATCGTGGTGAGCAGAGCCGCGAGCAGCCCCAGGGCGGCCAACGCGGGGAGGACCCGGGCCACGGGCACCAGCAGGAGCAGCACGATGACCGCGACGAGTTGACTCGGCGGCGTACGCACTGTCAGCCGGAGGAACAGGAAACGGCCGACAAGATAGAGCGCTACCCCGCCGTAGAGCACTGTCGCCGGGGCCCAACCCATCGAAACGGCGTTGTCGTCGCCTGGTCGTGCCTCGTCGGCCAGACCGTCGAGACACAGGTGGATGCCCAGGGCGAAGGAGACGACCCCGGCGACCATCGGCAGGTGCGCCAACGTGTACGCGTCCGACGCCAGCTGTTGGCGGCGTCGGGAGCGCGGTGAGGCCGCCGTCAGCGCCTCGGCGGCGGCCGGTGCGCCGCCCACGAAGTAGAGCCACCACAGGCACACGGTCGCGGCGAAGCTGAGCACCGAGGCCAGCAGCACCGGCCAACCGATCACGACGGAACCCACGCCCGCGCCGGCCGACAGCAGGGACTCACCGAGCACGATGATCAGCACCAGGCCGTGACGTTCGGCGAAGTGTGACCCGCTGCGGACCTCGCCGAAGCTGGCGGCGGTGGCGATCCGGCCGCCGCCGTAGTCGACGAGGAACGCGACGGTCCACAGCACGGTCTGCGCGGTCCCACCGAGGACGGCTCCCAGCAGCAGCGGGATCCAGGCGAGGGTGGTCGTCACGGCGAAGCGCCAGGCCTGCCGGCGGTACTGCGGGTTGCCGGATGAGGCGTAGAACATCAGGGTGAGGTGCAGGCCGCGGACCACGAGGTAGGCGATGGCCAGGGTGAGCGGTGGGCTCAACGTGCCGTCGTGGCGCTGCCAGGCCTCCGGGATCACCAGCGCGGCCACGAAGATGGCGGCCATCGCCGCGAGCATCCCGGCCAGCACGAGCCCGGTGTCCGCGCGTACCTGGTTGCCGAGCCACGCGTAGCAACTCCACGCGTACCAGAACCAGAGCAGGAGCAGCAGCCCCTGGTACAGGGTGAGCGGCCCCAGCGACTCCGCCATGAAACCGATCAGCCGGGTCAGCGCGAACACCAGGACCAGGTCGAAGAAGATCTCGAAGGTCGTGGCCCGGTGCGCCTCCTCGACCGGCACCGGCCGGGACCGAAGGGCGCGGCTCATCGGCTCATCCTCGCCGGTCGGTCACCCTGCCCGGCGGACGATGCGCGAAATCGGGGTCTGTAGAAAACCTTCGACAGCCGCGTTGACTTCGATGATTTGCTACACAACAATCGGCGTCAACATTTACGTTCGTCTCTTTATTGGGAGGGCGCGATGAGACACGGTCGACGACTGGCCGGCGGCACAGCCGCAGTCCTGCTGATGGTCACGGGCCTGATCGGGGCCGCGCCCAGCGCCGCCTCCGCAGCCGTCACCCCGGCGCTCACCGACGCGGTGACCGCCAAGCTGCTCGGCACCGTCCAGATGTCCAGCGCCGCGCGACCGGAGACCCGGGTCACCGTCAGCCGCACCAGCGGCCGGTGGGCGTTCGGCACCGCCGTCGCGCTCGCACCCCGCCAGGAGGGCGCCCACCCGACCGGCTCGATCTTCATCGCCCGATCCGAGCCCGCCGGCTGGCGAATCGCCTTCGACGGCGAGGCCGCCTTCGGCGCACTGGCCTCCGAGTCGCCCCTGACGACCAGCCAGGAGAGGGACGTGCTCACCACCACCCCCACCCCGATGTACGCGGGCGGGGACTACCGGACCGGCATGGCACTGCCCTTCGGTGTGGGCCAGACGTGGACGCTCACCAGCGGCCCACACGGCTGGGGTGGAAGCGAGTCGCCGTACAGCTCGGTGGACCTGGCCGGTGGTGACCAGGTGGTTCGCGCCGCCCGGGCCGGAGCCGCGTACACGATGTGCCAGGGGTGGATCCGGGTCATCCATGACCGGGGCTACTCGACCGACTACTACCACCTCTGGAACAGCATCTCCGTCAACGGTGCCAGCGTCGGCCAAGGTGCCGTGCTGGGCAACACCGGCACCGACGTCACCTGCGGCGGAGCCGCCTACGGCCGGCACGTCCACTTCGGGCTGCGGCAGAACAGCGCGTACGTGCCGATCGCCGGGCACGACATCGGCAAGTGGGTGCTGGCCAACGGCGCCGCCGCCTACCAGGGCGGGGCGCGGCACGGTTCGGCCTGGGCCGGTGCCGGTGCGGGTATTTACAACTACGGCGCGCTCGGCTTCAACCAGGGGGTCGTCGACGCCAACGGCGGCGGGATGCTCACCCGCCGTGCAGGGCCGGGGACCGGCTACGGCTCGCTCGGCTCGGTGGCCGACGGCGCCACTGTCACCATCTCCTGCTCCGCCAACGGCACCTCCCACACCGGGCGGTATGGCACCACGGCGCTCTGGAACCGGTTGAGCGACGGCAGTTGGGTGTCCGACGCCTACCTGTCGACAGGTGTGAACGGTCCGGTCAACGGCTGGTGTTGACGAGCCCGCCCCCGAGGTCGGCGGTCTCCACGGGCCGCCGACCTCAGTCACCGCAAGGAGCGCTGATGTCCGTTCGAGCCCTGCTCACCCTGACCACCGCCCTGACCGGAGTCGTCGTGGGCGCGTCACCAGCCATCGCCGACCCCGTCGGGACAACAGCGTCGGCCGCCCCGCTGGCCACCGCGTTCGACACCGCCGCCGCACGGTACGACGTACCGCGGGACCTGCTGGTGGCACTCGGGTACGCCGAGTCGCGCCTGGACATGCACGGCGGCGCACCGAGCGCGGCCGGCGGCCTGGAGCGCGTCGTAGTGCCCGGCGGGGTCGGCGCCCTCAGCACGGACTACGGGCCGGCCGCCTGGGCACCGGCCAGCACCAGCAACTACACGGTGGCCAGTCGACCGGGCAGTCACCAGGTGAACCGCATCGTCATCCACACCGCGCAGGGCTCGTACTCCGGCACCGTCGGCTGGTTCCAGAATCCGGCCGCCCAGGCCAGCGCGCACTACACGTTCCGGTCCTCCGACGGGGCTGTCACCCAGTCGGTGCGGGAGAAGGACATCGCCTGGCACGCCGGCAACTGGACGTACAACACCCAGTCGATCGGCATCGAGCACGAGGGGTTCGTCGACAACGCCGCCTGGCTCACCGACGCGATGTACCGTGCCTCCGCCGCGCTCACCCGCAGCCTCGCCACGAAGTACGGCATCCCGAAGGACCGGGCGCACATCATCGGGCACAACGAGGTGCCCGGCGCGACCCACACCGACCCGGGCCCGAACTGGAACTGGACCTACTACCTGCAGTTGGTGAACGGGATCACCGGAGTCGGGTCCGGCACGGTGAGCACCAGCGCGAGCACCCTGAACGTCCGTTCCGGCCCCGGAGCCAACTATCCGGTCGTCGGATCCGTCGCCGGCGGTGCTGCCGTCGCCGTCTACTGTCAGGCCGTCGGCAGCACTGTGACCGGCCCGTACGGCACGACGGCAGTCTGGAACCGGATCGGCACCAACCGCTACGTCTCCGACGCGTACGTGCTCACCGGCTACGACGGGTACATCCCGAACGTGCCGCGCTGCTGAGGCGCGGTACTCCCATGACCGCTCAGGCGGGCGACGAGCCGAAGAGCAGGTCCAGGTGGGCGTCGAGCGCGCCCAGCGCCTGCTCGGCGGTGTACTGCCCGCCGAGCAGGTAGACACCCAGCCCTTCCATCAGCGCCAGCAGGCCGGCCGCGGCGGCGTCGCCCCGGCCGGCGGGCAGGACGCCGGCGACGAACTCGGTGAGCTGCCGGGTGCCCTCACGGAGGCCGGTCGCGGCGGCCGGTCGCACCGCGGTGTACGCGAGGAACGCGAGCGCCACCCGCCCGTCGTCGCGGGTGTGCTCGTCGAGGGGCAGCAGGGCGGCGAGCAGGGTCCGCAGCAGCAGCCGAGGCGGCGGGTTCTCGCCCAGCCGGGCCACCGCGTCGGTGACCCGGACCTGGCTGCGCTCGCGTACGACGCTCAACGCGAACGCCATCATCTCGTCCTTGGTCCGGAAGTAGTGCTGGACCATCCCGGCGGACACGCCGGCCGCGGCGGCCACGTGTCGGAGGCTGACGGCCTCCAGCCCTTGGTCCGCGGCGACCCGCATCAACGCGTCCGCGATGAGGGTGCGTCGCTCCTGGTGATCGACCTTCTTGGGCATGGCCTCGATCGTTTCACAGTGGGTGACCCGGACACCCCGCCAGCGGCGGTGGTTACCGGCTGACGGTGTTGCTCGTGGGGGTGCCCCGGGCGCTGCGCAGGAGGCCGTCGGGGTCGTCGGCGTACAGTCGCAGCTCGTTCGTCGGCACGGATCCGCCCTTCGGCAGGTCGAAGGTCATCGGCCGGCGCAGCAGGACGTCGATGCTCGTCTGGCTGCCGACCGGGATGGACACCACCCGCCGGTCGCCCTCCTGCTCGACCTGCACCGACCTGCTCGACGGCAGCGAGCGGTAACGCTTGCGCAGCGCCTCGACGTCCGTCCACGGGACGAAGACGTCGATGCCGGAGCTGAGCCGCACCCGCAGGCCCCGGTCGCCCACGACGTGGGGGTGGATGGTCATGCTGGCGTACAGGCCGATCATCCAGAGCAGACCCCAGACGCCGAGGCCGAGCACGATCCAACGGGCGGGCCGCCAGGGCACCACGTGGGTGACGACGACATCGAAGATCGGGATCTCCACTGCCGACAGGCCGATGAAGATGCCCAGGATCGGCTTGACCACGCCGAGGTAGCCGAACGGCTCGTCGCCGGGAGCCAGCGGCAGCGGGCGGCGTCGGGCCCACACGTACAGGCTGCGCCACGTCGCCGCCTCGGCCCGCGCCGCGCGACGCAGCAGCGGGCCCACCCGTGCCCTGGTCGGGGCCTTCGTGTCGCTCATGGTCGTCCTTCTCGGTAGCTGTCGACGGTCAGTGCAGCGTGACGGTGCCGGCGGCGCCGTCCACTGTGACGACCTGCCCCGTGCGGATCGTCCGGGTGACGTCGGGGGCGCAGATGACGGCGGGGATGCCGTACTCACGGGCCACCGTCGGGCCGTGCGCCATGATCGCGCCGGTCTCGGTGACCAGCGCCGCGGCGGTGAGGAACAGCGGCGTCCAACCGGGGTCGGTGGTCGCGGCCACCAGGACGTCGCCGGGCTCGATGTGCGCGGTACGCGGGTCGTGGACGACCCGGGCGGGGCCGGTCACCCGGCCCGCCGACGCGCCCACGCCGGTCAGCGTCCCGTCGCCGGCGGGCGCCGCCGGCAGGACGGCCTCGACATCCGTGCCGTCGGAGAGCAGCGCCACGGGCACCGCCGCGCGCCGTAGTTCCCGCCGGTGCACGGCCCGTCGGGCGGTGACTGTCGCACGCGGATCAACCCCCTGGTGTACGGCGCTGTGCACCTCGTCGAGAGTCAGGAACATGATGTCGTCGGGCTGGTCCAGCAACCCGGAGTCGTGCAGGTCGGCGCCGACGAGCAGCAGTTGACGGCGCGTCTCGCGCAGGGGGTAGAGCCCGGCGAACTTGCCGGCCTCGCGAAGGCCGGCCAGGGACCGTGCCCGGCGCAGCAGGAAGGCGGCGATGGTGCCCCGCACCGGCCGCCGGCGGCGGGCCCGCCGGGTCAGCTCCTGCAGAGCTGTCTCCGCTGCGGAGGCGGCCCGTTGGAAGCGTCGGTCGGGGCCCTGCTGTGGATCGGTGACCCGGAGGTAGTTCGCGACCGCAGCGAAGACCGGAGTGGGGTCTTCCTCCCAGCGCGGTACGCCGAGGTCGACCTCGGCGACGCCCCGGTGACCGTAGACGTCCAGGAAGGCGGTCATGCCGATGTCGGGCAGGGTTCCGCGCAGGTGGCGCGCGGCCAGCTCAGCCGGCGGTGTGTCGAGGAGGAGCTGACGGTGGTCGCCCGCGCTCTGGGCGAGCCGCCACAGTGCCAGGTCCATCTCGATGGTGACGTTGTGCGGCATGCCGCCCAGCACGGTGTGGATCTCGTCCGGGCCGGCGATGCCCTTGAGCAGCGCGGCCGGCAGCGCGGCGGCGAGCATCCCCGCGACGATCGGCCACATGATCGCGTCGGCGCTGTCGTCGGCGTCGGCGTGCCGTGCCTGTACGAAGCGCAGCCGGTCGGCGGCGGAACTCAGGTCGGCCGGGGCGGCCGATCGTGTCCTCATCTGCTCGATCGCCTCGAACATCCGGATCCGCGCGGTGTCGGGACGGGCCAGGGACCGCAGGATCCCCACCACCGCCCGCCGGGCCGTCCGCAGCGACGCGGCCGTCGGCGCTCCGCCGCGCCGGGCGCCGCCGCTGGTCGGGGCGAAGCGGGGATCGGCAAGCACGTGCTGCATCACCGCCTGGGCGCGTGGCCCGAAGTCGACAGCCAGGAGCTTGACCAGCCGCTTGCGGGACGACCGGTCCCGAGCCAGGTCCGTCAGGTCACCGTAGAGCCGTCCACCGATGTCGACGATCTCGACCCGCACCCCCAGCGACGCCAGCATGGCGGCGATCTGTGTCCGCAGGGTCGCCATGCCCATCGGGGTGACCGGCTGCCGCATGCCCTGGACGTGACCGAACTCGAGGTAGACCCGGGGGAGAGGTTTGTCGGTGGCGGGCGGCTGTGGAAACAGGCTGGTGATCGGTCGGCACTGGAGGAGCCACTGGACGTCGTGCGCGTCGATCGCCCACTCGATGTCCTGCGGGCAGCCGAAGTGGGCCTGGAGTCGCTCGCCGGTGGCGCGCAGGTCGGCCAGGTGCGCGGACGTCAGGCATCCGGTGTCGTCCCGGACGACACCGTCGAGGACGTAGTGGTCCACTGTCGCCGCGCCGTCCACCACTGTCGTACCGACACCCGGAGCCGCATCCACAGCCATCTCGTCGCGACGTCCGGTGAGCGGGTTCGCTGTGAACAGCACCCCGGCCGCCCGGGGCGTGATCATGCGTTGCACCACGACGGCCATCCGCACCTGCCGGTGGTCGATCTGGCGGGCGTCGCGGTAGGCGGTGGCGCGGTCGCTGTGCAGCGAATCCCAGCACTTCTCGATGGCGGCGATCAGCTGGGTGGTGCCGACCACGTCGAGCACTGTGTCCTGCTGTCCGGCGAAGCTCGCGTCGGGCAGGTCCTCAGCTGTGGCGCTGGAACGCACCGCGACCGGGCCCGCCCCGAGCCGTTCGTAGGCGGCGGCGACCTCGGCGGTGGGTATCACGCCGAGTCGGTACGCCTCGGTGGTGACGCAGAAGCCCTCGGGAACCCGTTCGCCCCGCCGGATCAGCTCGCCCAGCCCGGCGGCCTTACCGCCGACCAGGTCGAGCATCTCGGTGGTCACCTGGGACAACGGGATCACGTGCATCGGGGAGCCCACTCTCGTTGCAATACGACTGCATTGCGCTCGACCGTAGCTCGTTTACGATGCGACTGCAATGTCTCCGATTCGGGGGCGACCCATCTGGGGGCGACCCGGAGCCGCGACGTTGTCGGCGTCTGCCATGCTCGGGCCGGTGACGACCGGCCGCCCCGCCAGAGCCCGCACCCACCGCCGCCCGCGAAGCCGCATCCTCCTCGTTCTCCTCGCGCTCGTCGCGGTGGCAGCCGTCCTCGGCGTCGCGTTGGTCGTGGTGCCGATGCTGCGACCGGCGGGTCCGCGCCCGCTGTTCCAGATGCCGGTCGCCTGCGACGAGACCTGGCAGCTCAGCACCTATCCCGGCCACGACGACTACGACGTCGACTTCTTCCCCATCGAGGGCGAGGCGTGGGGGCGTCCGGTCCTCGCGTCCTATGCCGGAACGGTCACCGTGGCCGGCATCAACGGGTCGCTCGGTGGTCGTACCCCGGAGAACCCAGAGGGTCCACGCGGGCGCGGCGGCGGTTACTGGGTGAAGATCGATCACGGCGGCAAGTGGGAGACGCAGTACCTGCACCTGCTCGAACCACCGCTGGTCGCTGTGGGTCAGAAGGTCGCCCAGGGTGAGCAGATCGGGAAAC
The DNA here is from genome assembly GCF_053592955.1 of Micromonospora sp. NPDC002411. Classification (NCBI taxonomy): domain Bacteria; kingdom Bacillati; phylum Actinomycetota; class Actinomycetes; order Micromonosporales; family Micromonosporaceae; genus Micromonospora; species Micromonospora sp. NPDC002411. Next base: position 30,874 of record NZ_JBSFBM010000006.1, read on the forward strand.
TCGGCAGCACCGGCAACTCCGGTGCCCCGCACCTGCACTACGAGCAGCGGCGCGGCTGGGAGAAGGTCGAGACCTACTTCGACGGTGAGCCGTCGGGGATCACCACCGACGACCGTGAACAGATTCTGCGGCGGGTGAGCAACAACTGCCCGGCCGTCTCGTGAGGACGGCGGTTTGCCCGGCGCGTCTCGGGGCACTGATTCGGGGAACAGTTCGGACGCGCAGGGAGGAGCTGGCCATGGCTAAGGGTGACGTCGACACGTACCACGAGGACGGGCAGTGGAAGAACAAGCCGGAGGGCAACGAGCGGGCCAGCAGCACGCATGACGTGAAGGCCGACGCGCAGGCCCAGGGCCGCGAGATGGCGGCCGACCGGGGCGTCGAACACGTGGTCAAGAAGCAGGACGGCACGATCGGGGAGAAGAACACCTATCCCCGCAGCCGCGATCCCCGGGACATCGAGGGCTGACCGCCCTCGTCCGTGTTTTCTGCGGACCGATCCCCTCGGCAGGAGCCGACGGGGGTCGGTCCGTTTCCGTCGAGGCGTCGTCGCCTTCCGATGTTATTTGCGTACCGAAAATATGGGTGGTTTGGGGGGTTATAGTCCGAATCGGGACTGGAGTGAAAGCTGGGAGTGGGCATGTCGCTGTGGGGCCGGCGTCGTCCGGCCAGTGCCGGTGCGCTGGTCGTCGTCCTGATCGCGGGCGTGCTCGCGTTCGGACCACTTCCGGCGTCGGCGGCCGGCTCCGTCCTGTTCGACCAGCCATTCCACAACAACACCGCGAACGGCATCGGTGCCGTGGCGGTGCCAGCCGTGCCCGGTGTCTCCGCCACCAACGCCGCCTGCCTGAGCGCCGCCGGCAACTCCACGATCGGTCCGCTGCTGAGTTGCACCACCGCCACCGACCCGCAGGGCGCGGGCAAACTGCGCCTCACCCCCGCCACCGTCAACCGGCAGGGTGGGGCGTTCAGCGCGGTGAGCGTGCCCACCTCACAGGGCCTGCACCTCACCTTCAACACCTACCAGTACGGCGGCACGACCCCGGGTGCGGACGGCCTCGCCTTCGCGTTGGCAGCTGTCGACCCGGCCAACCCGAGGTCGCCGTCGACCCTCGGCCCGTCGGGCGGCTCGCTGGGCTACTCGGCGGCGTTCAACGGTGTGTCACCGGGCCTCTCCAACGGCTACCTGGGCGTCGGGCTGGACGTCTTCGGCAACTTCAGCAACAGCACCTACCAGGGCACCGGCTGCACGAACCCGCCGTACATCTCGACCACGAACGGGCGCGTCCCCGGCCAGGTCGTGGTCCGTGGACCGGGCCGGAACGGCGTCGGCTACTGCGCGCTCAACAGCACCGCCGGAAGCACCTCGGCACCGGCCATCCCGTTGCGGGCCAGCACCCGGGCCGCTTCCGTGGTGCCGGTCGAGGTCGTCATCAACACCACCTCGTCGCCGTACACCACCGACACCGGCATCACCACTCCCGCCGGCCAGTACCGGATCAGATTCACCCCGGTCGGCGGGCAGGCACGACTTCTGGAGGGCACGCTCCCGGTGGTGTCGCCCAGCCTGTACCCGTCGCCGACCTGGCTGAACGCCAACGGCTACCCACGGCAGCTCGCCTTCGGGTGGGTGGGCTCCACCGGCTCGGTCACCGACTTCCACGAGGTCGACGAGGCCCGGGCGGTCAGCTTCAACCAGGTGCCGGACCTGAACGTGTCGCAGACCAGCGCGGTCGGCGCTTCCACGCAACCCGGTGACCTGGTCACCTACTCGATCACCGCGGGGGTCGACGCCGGGGCCACGGAGACGGCACCGATCTCGGTGACCCAGACCCTCCCCACCGGTGTCGCGCCGCGCGCCGCCTACGGGTCCGGCTGGGTCTGCGGCGCACCCTCCGGGCAGACCATCACCTGCACCAACAGCAACGGCCCGTTCCCCGGCGGCACCTTCCTGCCACCCATCACTGTCGTCGCGACAGTCACCGGCACGGGCGTGACCCCGGCGCAGATCCAGACCGCGACCGTGGCGACCTCGTCGTCGATCGACGCGAACCCGGGGCTCGCCACCGGCACCACCCCTGTCGCGCCGGCGACCGCACCGACCGGCGTCACCGTCACCCCGGGCCAGAGCTCGATCTCCGGCGGCATCCCGGTCACCGTCGGCGGCAGCAACCTCACCGGCGCGACAGCGATCACCATCGGTACGGCCGCCGAACAGCAGGCCGGCACCTCGGTGCTGCTGGTGCCGTGCACCTCCGGCCCGGCCGCCGGCTGCTTCACGGTGAACGCGAACGGCACGCTCGCCATTGCCGCCATGCCCGCCCGGTCCGGCCCGGCCACCGTCACGGTCACGGTCGTCACCCGAGGCGCCGCCGGATCGGCGAGCTACGTCTACGCGTCCGCCCCGGGCACACCGGCCACGCCGACCGCCGTCGCGGGCTTCACCAGCGCCACAGTGACCTGGATCGCGCCGGCCAGCAACGGCAGCCCGATCACCAGTTACCTGATCACCCCGATCCGGGACGGCGTCACGCAGCCGACCCTGACGTTCGACGCCTCCACCACCAGCCGCACCCTGACCGGCCTGACCGCCGGCTCCTCGTACGCCTTCCAGGTGGCGGCGGTGAACGCGTACGGCACCGGCGCGGCCAGCCCGGCCTCGGCGGCTGTGGTCCCGTACACCCTGCCCGGCGCCCCGACGATCACCTCGGTCACCGCCGGGACCACCGCCGCCAGGCTGAGCTGGACCGTCCCGGCCAACGGCGGGTCGCCGATCACCGGGTACACAGTGACGCCCTACCTCGGCGCTGTGGCGCAGACCCCGCAGACCTTCACCGGAACCGCAACGACCCAGATCGTCACCGGGCTGACCGGCGGCGCCAGCTACACCTTCCGGGTGGCGGCGATCAACGCCGCCGGTACCGGCCCACAGTCGGCCGCCTCCGCGTCGGTGACTGTCAACCCGGCGCCGACGCTGACCTTCGCTCCGCCGCCGCCCGGCAGGGTCTACGACCCGTACCAGCACCAGCTCACAGTGACCGGCGGCACGGCTCCCTTCGCCTGGTCGGTCAGCGCCGGGAGCCTGCCCACCGGGTTGACCCTCGACCCGGCCACCGGCCTGCTCTCCGGCACACCCACAGTGTCCGGGACGTTCCCGTTCACCGTGCGGGTGACCGACTCGTACAACCAGTCCGCGACCCGACCGGTCGAGCTGGTCGTCAACCCGCTCGGTGGGCTCTCCATCAGCGTCCCGGCGATCTCCGCACTGGGCACCGTCACCTCGGGTACGACGGGCGTCTCGGGCCAACTCGGCCCGGTGACCGTCACCGACGACCGCGGACCGTTCTCCGGGAACTGGGTCAGCGTCGTCTCCAGCACGAGCTTCACCACGGGTTCCGGCTCGGGCGGGGAGACCATCCCCAACAGCAGCATCACGTACGCCTCCGGGGCCGCCCTCGCCGCCAGCGGCGTCGGCACCTTCGTCCCGCAACCCGGCGCGGTGTTGAACACCCCGCGTACGGCCGCCCAGTGGACCGGCCAGGCCGGCGGTCCGAACTCCGCCACCTGGAACCCCACCCTGTTGGTGACGCTCCCGTCCGGGGTGGTGGTCGGCGACTACGTGGCAGTCGTGACGCACTCGGTCATCTGAGGAGCCCGTCGTCGGAGACGACGCTGCCCGGCCGTTTCGCAGCGGAACGGCCGGGCAGTCCGTGCGGGCTGGAACCTCAGGCGAGCCGGGGCCGTTGCCGGCGGACGAGATACCAGCCGCCGAGGGTGACCAGCACCAGCAGGGCGATCGCGCCGACCGTGTAGACCAGCCAACTCGGCCCGGCGGACGTCGCGACAGTCATCGGCGCGGCGACGGGCAGGCTGATCGTCCCGGTCGCGGTGCGTTCCACGATGCCGCTGGCGAGTTTCGCCTGCACGTCCCAGGTCCCTGCGGGGAGCGCCTGGTTCACCTCGATCCGGACCTGGCCGCTCTGGCCGGGCAGGATCGTCACACCGTTTGTCACCTTGAACGGACCGGCCCGGACCGCCTGCCTGCTCAGCGACAGGGTGCCGGTCATGTCCAGCGCCCGCTGGCCGGTGTTGGTGACCTTCGCGGTGACCACCGGGAACTCACCGATCCCGGGTTCGGCGGCCAGCCCGTCGATGCGGAAGTCCGTCGGTGGTTCTCCACCCGGACCGACGTCCAGGTAGACCCGGATGCCCACCCGGTGGATCTGGGTGACGTTGCCGGTGCGTTCCTTCGCGCTGGTGACCTGCGCCCAGATCGCGGCGTACCGCTCGCCCTTCGAGGCCTTCTTCGGCACGGCTATCTCGACCTCGACCGGCCGTCGCTCGCCTGGGTCCAGCACCATCGTGGCGGTCTTCAACCGGATCCATCCACTGAGTTCGTTTCCCGTGCGCCCCTCCGGCACGGTGAAGGCGTTGTTCTCCACCGACGCCGCCCCGGAGTAGAAGTCGATCTCCTGCGACTCGCCGGAGGAGTTCAGCACCTCGACCCGGCGGTTGATCGTGGTCCCGGGCTTCAGGTGATCCACGATGTAGACCTGGGCGCGGGGATCCTGCACGCGGCTGGCGGGGATGTCGAGCATGCGGATGCTGATCGCGGCTTCCTCGGCGGGTTCCTGTCGGTGCTCCCGCACGGCGACGGCTGGCGCCGCCGAAACCCCGAGCGCCACGAGGGCGACCGAGGCCAGCAGCGCCAGCCGGCCGAGCGGGTCAGACCACCGAATGTGTCACCGTCCCGGTGTAGACACCCTGGACGGTGCCGACCGGTACGTTCACCACCAGGGTCGGGTTCCAGCTGGCGAAGTTGTTGCCGGTGCCGCCGGTGTGGGTCATCGCCGTCCGGGGGACGTTGATGATCACCTGCTGGGCGGCGGTCGGCTGGCCGGGCGTGAAGGTGCCGCCGCCGGCCGTCGCTGTCGCGGGACCCGACCAGTAGAGGACGTTGATGTTGGGGATCGTCTCTCCCGAGCTGCCGCCGCCGGTGACGAAGTCGGTGGAGATGACGCTGGCCGTCCAGTTGGGGGTGAGCGACCCGCGCTGGTCGAGCACCGTGACCGGGCCGAGCTGCCCGGTTACGGTCGAGCCCTCGACACCGTGTCCGATGTTCGCCGTCGCCGGAACGGTGATCGACAGACCGCCGGCGGCGTCGACGGTCAGGGTCACGATCGTGTCGCCAGTCGTGTCCGCGGCGGCCGGTCCGGCGAGCGCGACGACGGCGGCGACGCCGGCCAAGCCCGCGAGAAGTTTCCTGCGCATCGAATCTCCTTATCCTCGAATCGCCCATACGGAGCTCTCGAAGACTAACTACGCGAATCGCCCATAAATGGGCAAACAGCCCGTAGATCACCCGGTCGTCTGGCAGTCGTGAGCTGGGAAAAGTCGATCGCCCGCCGGTCGTTACGACAGCGAGCGATCGCGACTGGGTCGACAAGCCGATCCTGCAGAGAGACCGGGCCCTCGGCATGCGGCCGAGCGTCGGCTGCTGGAGCCTGGCCCGCTGCGCTGCGGACCCTCAGGCCGGCACGACGTAGGGGAAGCTGCTCGCGCGGGCGGCCTTGGTGACCTCCGGGGTGAGGCCCGAGGTGGTGCCGGTGTTGAGGACCAGCGAGAACATCACCTCGGGCGCGTTGTCGGCCAGGGCGCGTCCGTTGCGGATCGCGAAGCCGTAGTTCGCGGCAGTGCCGACCGTGTACGACAGGAGGTCGGGATAGAGCTGCCGGGCGACGCTCCAGCCGTACGCCTGCGGGTCCGGTGCGGTGCCGTTTGCCGCGACGACACCCGCTACCGCGTTGGCGATCTCCTCACCGTCCTCGGCGAGGTCGCGACTGGGGTGGCGGAAGTTGGCGGGGTCCGAGAAGTCGGTGTCGTGCGGCCAGAAGATCGGCCACATCATGGGGTGGCCGGCGCGGTTGATCTGGCGCCATCCTCCGGCGTCGGTGGCCAGGAGGGTCCGACACCACACGCCGATCTCGGTGCCGTCGCGCAGCAGCGGCTCGTCGTGGGAGACCTCCAGGACGATCGACTCGACGGTCGTGCCGGCGAAGCTGTTCTTGGCCTGGTCGACGCGCCACGCCGAACGGTCCACAGTCGACCCGTCCTTGACCGCGCCGTTGATGGTGGCGAGTTCGTCGAGGTCGACGAAGAACGGGTCGGTGATCCGCCCGGCCCAGATCCGGACGTTGGTGCCGGTCGACATCTCACCGGTCCGTCCCTCGGCGATGGGAGTGCCCATCGCGGCGTCGTCGCGGGCGTCCGATCCGGTCAGCTCGTACAACTGGAAGGCCTGCTTGCCGTCGCCGTCGAGCTCACCGAAGGCGAACCGGTAGGTCAGGTCCTCCATCTCCGTGCCGTTGACGTGGATCTTGAATTCGTACCGGCCCTCGGCGTGGAAACCACGCTTGATGTCAGCCTTGGTCACCGAGCTGTTGACGTCCATGACGAACACCGTGGCGCGATCGCCGTTGAAGACGAAGAGGTCGTCGATGTAGAGCTGACCGCCCTGGGCGGCGAGGGGGGTGTCGAGATGGTGCGACATGAACTCACTCCCGGAACGGCCGGATATCTGGATTGATCCGAACGTAGTGGGCGTGGGCTGGACCGGAGCGAGGGTTGGCTCGCGATTCACCCGGGCGGCGGAGCGGTCCGCGCAGGGCGGTGGGCCGCCCGAGACTGTGCTCGAACGGCCCACTCGCGGTGCCGGTGCCTCAGATGCGAGACCACTTCTGGTTGGCCGCGCCCAGGCAGTCCCACAGGTGCAGCTTGCCGCCGTTGTTGGGGTTGGCTTCCCGCACGTCCACGCACTTGTTGGCGTTGAGGTTGACCAGGTCGCCGGACCCGTTGAGGGTGAAGCGCTGCGCCGTGTTGCCGTTGCAACTGACCAGGTTGACCTCGGTGCCGTTGGCGGTGCCGGCCCAGGCGGGGTCCATGCACTTGCCCATCGCGCGGACGGTTCCGTCGGAGGCGAAGGTCCACGCCTGTGCGGCGCTCGTGTTGCAGTCCCAGATCTGCAACTTGGCGCCCTCGACCGGGTTGGCGCTGGGGATGTCGATGCAGCGACCGCTCTGCGCGCCCCGGATTCGGCTGGTGCCGGGGGCGGGGTCGCCTCCGCCGGAGGTGTAGCTGGACACCCGGACGTAGTCGACGAGCATCTGCTGCGGGAACTGCGTCGATCCGTCCGGGTAGCCGGGCCAGTTACCGCCGACCGCGACGTTGAGGATCATGAAGAAGGGGTGGTCGAACACCCACCGGTTGCCGCCGAGCCGCGCGGGGTCGACCCGGTGGTACTGCACGCCGTCCAGGTACCAGGTGATGACGTTCGGCTCCCAGTCGACCCGGTAGGTGTGGAAGCCGTCGGCGAGAGGGCTGCCCAGGGTGCGGCTGCCGGTGATGCCGCCGCCGCCGGAGTAGCCGGGCCCGTGCACGGTGCCGTACACGGTGTTGGGCTCCCGGCCGATGTTCTCCATGATGTCGATCTCGCCCGCGTCGGGCCACCCGCCGCCGGTGCCGAGCATCCAGAACGCCGGCCAGATGCCCTGACCACGCGGGATCTTGATGCGTGCCTCGAACCGGCCGTACGTCTGCGTGAAGGTGGCCGCCGACAGCAGTCGGGCCGACGTGTACTCGCAGCGCCCGTAGTGGCACTGGTAGTTGGCGGGGTTGTCCCGGCGGGCGGTGATCACCAGGTTGCCTTGGCCGTCGTGGACGGCGTTGCTGGTGCTGCTCGTGTAGTACTGCCGTTCGTTGTTGCCCCAGCCGCCGCCGCCGATGTCGAACCGCCACTTGTTCTGGTCGACGGGCGTGCCGGCGGGGGAGTTGAACTCGTCCTGCCAGCTGATCGGGCCGATGGCGGCCTCGGCCCGATCGGGCTGCGGCGGGACGACGAGTGCCACGGTGGTGGTGACCAGCGCGGCTGCCGCGAGTACGAATGGTCGGAAGCGGAGTCTGGGGCGGGCTGTGAACACGGGAGGCTCCTCAGCGTGGGGGTGATGGAGGCGTCGTGACGAAGAGGCGGAGAGCGCTCTCCAAACTGAAGCATGTCGATGTCGAGTCCTTTCTGTCAAGAGTGTTTCCAATATGACAACCGTCCGTTACCGCCCGATGCTGGCCAGTGAGCGGCGGGATGTCGGAGTGCGACGAGGGCGCGAGGCTCGTCGATGTCTCCGAGGTGGACGGCGGTAGCCCATCGACGGAGGTCGGGAACCCCGACCGTTACTCGATGGCGGTCGAATCGACCCTTCCTATTGCCGTGGGGCGTCCAACCGGGACAGGATGGCGAGGCGTGCGGGAAACCTCCTCGTAACCTGCGCGCTGCTGGTCTCTGTCACAAGGAAGTGGGAGTCAGTCATGAGCGACGCGTCGACGGCGCTGGGTGTGCGCCTCTACCCGGACCTGGTCGAGCACGGTGGTCTGGCCCCCGCGCTCGTCGAGACCGCCACCCGCCACGGGCTCGACATCGGCCGGGTGAGCGCCCCCGACCAGGGGCGCAGCCGGTTCACCTGCGCCGAACTGCACTCCGACCAGGGCGTGGTCTGCGTCAAGCTGGGCTCGCAGGCCCGATACTTCATGATCGACCTGCGGGTCTCCGGCGAGGTCCTCGCGCGCGGCGACGTCATGGACCTGTTGCAGGTCGCCCAGGTGGCCGCGGCCTGGCGGGCCGGGCTGGCGTTCACCGAGCTGACCGCCCGGTTCCCGTTCATGGAGGAGATCAAGCACCGCCCGGCCCCGGTGGCCCAGGTCAGCTAGGGCCGCGCTGGCCCGCGCTGCCGTCAGCAGCGCAGTCGGGGTGGCAGAGGTGACCCCACCCCGACGTCACGGTTCGGGTACGTCGACTGCACGAAGGCGACGAGACGCTCCGCGTCGGTCGCGGTCGACGCCAGCCCGAACGAGACGCGTACCGCGCCGCCCGTCGGTAGCCGTAACGCGTCGAGATACTGGTCGATCGTGTCGACCCGCGCCAACAGCCGCTGCCGCACCGACTCCCTCCTGATCCCGAACGCGCCCTCACCCGCGCCCGGATTGCAGAAACAGCCGGTACGCAGCGAGAACCCGGCTGCCGCGGACTCCCGTGCGACGAGCCGTTCGTCGACCAGGGTGCCGTCCGGGTGGCGGAGGTTGAACGCCACAGTCCCGCCGCGCCCCGCACCCGTCGTCGGCCCGTACACCTGCACCAGGGGCCCGCCGGTGTCGTGCCGCAGCGTGGTCAGCCGTTCCAGCAACCACTCGGTGAGCAGGGCGACGCGGGTGTGGACGAGGTCGACGCCGATCGAGTCGAGCCACCGCAACCCGAACTCCACGTCCGGGATGCTGAGGAAGTTGAGTGTGCCGTCCTCGAACGCCGACTCGTCGTCCGTCGACCGGTGCCAGTCGCCCTGCACGCTGACCGCGCGGATGGTGCCGCCGGCGAACCACGGCCGGCGCAGCCGGGCAAGGGCGTCGCGGCGGGCCAGCAGCGCGCCGACCCCGGTGGGGTAACCGAAGAGCTTGTACCAGCTCAGGCACACGAAATCAGGCTTGACCACGCTGAGGTCCAACCGGTTCGTCGGCGCGAACGCGGCGGCGTCGAGCAGCACGTCGTACCCGCGCTGGTGCGCCACCTCCACCCAGTCCAGCGGGTGCTGCACGCCGGAGAAGTTGCTCTGCGCCGGATAGGCGAACAGACCCCGACCACCGGCCCGACCCCGTCGGCCGACCAGGCTGCCCCGGCCGGCATCGAGCACCGCGACCAGGTCAGACTCCGCGACCCGCAGGTCCGGCCCGCTCAGCGGTACGTAGCGCGTGGTCGCGCCGGCCGCCCGGGCGTACTCGCGGACACCGTTGACCGAGTTGTGGTTGTCCCAGGTCAGCACCAGCGACGCGCCCCGACGGAAGTCGTACGCCTCGCCGACCAGCCGGCAGGCGCCGCTGGCGTTCGGGGTGAAGACGACCGTGTACTCGGCCGGATCCGCGTGGAAGAAGTCGAGCACCGCGCGTCGGGCCGACTCCACCAGCGAACCCGCCGCGCTGCTGGTGGGATTCTCCGAGTGCGGGTTGCCGTACAGGCCGGCGAGCAGCCGATCGTGATGCTCGCGTACCTGGGCCTGTGCGGCCACCCCCGCCCCGGCGTAGTCGAGGTACACCTGCCCGTTCCGGTCCAGGTGGTGGTACTCGGTGGCCCGCAGGTCGTCGATGCGGCTCGTGGCGGCGTATCCGGGCCACGCCGTCGGCGAGGTGGGCGCTGCCGGCTCACGGGTTGCCACGGGAGTCCCTTCGTGCCAGCACCGCCCAGGTGGCGCTCAGGAAGAGCACCACGAAGCCACCGAGCACCAGCCAGTTCACCCACACCGGCCGGGAGAAGCTGTCGCCGTACGTGGCGAGCAGCGGCGGGCCGAGCGGGGAGCCGCCGTCCCGCCAGAGTCGCTCCACCCCCGCGGTGTGCCCCAGGGCCTCGAACGCCCACCGGTTCGACATCGCGAAGCTGAGCCACTGCCCGCCGACCGCCATGGCCGGCACCGGCAGGATCGCGCCGACGAACAGCACCTGCGGGAAGCACAGCATCGGCAGCATGAGCGTGGCCTGTGCCGCGTCGGACACGGCCGCGGAGCACAGCAGACCGAGGGCGAGCGCGGCCGTCGAGGAGAGCAGCAGGGTCGCGTACAGGGCGGCGAAGTCGGGGCCGTCGACAGGTGGCAGCCGGTCGATGCCGCGCAACACCCCGAGCAGGGCCAGGTCCACCAGGGCCAGCAGCGGCAGCAGCACCGCGACCTTCCCCGTCAGGTACGGCACCAGCCGGACACCCGCCAGCCGCTCCCGCCGCAGGATCGGTAGCTCGGTGCAGATCTGGAGCAGCCCGTAGGTCAGCCCGAAGAAGAAGCCGCCGAACGCGATCCAGAACAGGATCATCACCGTCACCGTGGGGCTCGGCCTGCTCGGCTCGAACGCTCCCGGACGAAAGAGCAGCGCAAACATGCCGAGCACCATCAGCGGCGAGCCGAGCAGGATCGCCAGCGTCAGCCGGTTGCGGACGACGATCTCCGCGTTCCGTGCGGTGAGGACGGACCACTGACGCAGCCGGCCGACGGGCACCGGCGCGGCGCTGTCACCAGCGTGGGTGGGACGGGCTGCTGATTCGGCGTCGCGCCGCTGCTCGGCGAAACGGTCGGGCCACTGGGTCGGGTGCGTCGCCTCGTCGAGATGGAGGTGCACCTCGACGAGGGACCGCAGGCCGAAGAACTCCCGGGCTGCGGCCGGGGTGCCGCTGAACGCCAGGCGGCCGTCTCGGGTCAGCACGACCACCCGGTCGCAGTGGTCCACGTCGGTGATCTGGTGGGTGGTGAGCACTACCGTCGTCCCCGTGTCGGCGAGGGTGCGGAGCACCTGGAGCAGCTCCACGGCGATCGCCGGGTCCAGCCCGGAGGTGGGCTCGTCGAGGAGGAACACGCCGGGCCGGGTGAGCAACTCGACAGCGATGCTGGCGCGTTTGCGTTCACCGCCGCTGAGCAGGCCCACCGGTGTGTCGGCCCGTTCGCTGAGTCGCAGCTCGGCGAGCACCTCGGCGACCCGGTCGCCGACCTCGGCCGTCCCGGTCGCGGAGGGGAGGCGCAGTCGGGCGGCGTACCGCAGGGTGCGGGCCAGGGGCAGCTCCCGGTGGATGATGTCGTCCTGCGGGACGAAACCGATGGCGCCCGGGTCCGCGGTGCCGTCGTACGTCACGGTGCCCGCCGTCGGTCGCCGTACGCCCCCGAGCAGCTCCAGCAGTGTGGTCTTACCGGCGCCGCTGGCACCGATGATCGCGACCAGTTCGCCCGGCGCGATGGCCAGCGAGACGTCGTCCAGGATCTGACGACCGCCTCGGACGCTCTGGCCCAGCCCGTTGGTGGCGATGCCGACGCCGGTGCGCGGGGGAGTCGTGGTCTGCTCGGTCGTCATGTCGGGTGCCCGATCGGGTCGGTGAGGGTCCGCCTGGATATCGTGCCTCGCCGATGTTACTGAGTGGCCCGGTCGGTGTGTCGGCCTGATCGGTCAGCGCTGTCCGCCCACTCAGTCGATCGTGGTCCGTGCCTCCGCCGGCACCTGGAGAAGATCCAGGCAGTTGCGCCACAGCGTTTCCAGCTGGGTCGGATCGTTGAGCAGCTTCGCGAGCAGGACCCGTCCCTCGATCTGGGCCACGATGGAGCGGGCGGCCTCCCGGACGTCGACCGACGGGCCGGCCAGGCCGTGCTCCTTCGCCTCGACGACGACCTGCTCGATGAGGGCGATCTGCTCCTCGAAGATCTCCTGGAGCCGACCGCGGATCTCCTCGGCCTGGTTGCTGAGTTCGAGGGCGAGGTTGCCGAACAGGCAGCCGGCGACGACTCCGGAGTTCTGTTGGCCGACGCGCTGGATCTCCTCGGTCGCCACGAACAGGTCCCGCAGCCGCCGTAGCGGGTCGTGCTCTGCGCCGAGCAGTTGCTCCCACTGGCGACGCTGGGCGACCCAGTGCTCGTCGATGACGACGCGGGCGAGGGCCTGCTTGGATTCGAAGAAGTAGTAGAAGCTGCCCTTCGGTACGCCGGCCGTCGCACAGATCTCGGCCACGCCCAGGGCCGAGTAGCCGCGCTGCTCGATCAGCGTGGCGGCAGCGTCGAGGATCTTGTTCCGCGCGTCACTGGTCCGTCCCATGCTTTGACGATACACGACCGGTCGGCTAGCTTTTAGTAGACCAGTCGTCTAGTGGTCATCCGGTTGGGCCTCCCGGTCCGGCCCCCAGGGCTTCGGCCAGTCAGGAAGGGTTCCCATGAACACCAGTCAGGTACAGAAGGTCGTCGTGGTCACCGGTGCGTCCCAGGGCATCGGCGCCGGCCTCGTGGACGCTTACCGCAAGCTCGGCTACGGCGTGGTCGCCACGTCGCGCTCGATCGGCGCGTCCGACGACCCGCAGGTCGTCACAGTCCAGGGCGACATCGCCGACGCCGACACGGCGCAACGGGTCGTGGACGCCGCCCTCGACCGTTTCGGGCGCATCGACACCCTGGTGAACAACGCGGGCGTCTTCGTCGCCAAGCCGTTCACCGACTACACCGACGAGGATTTCGACCAGGTGACCGGGATCAACCTCGCCGGGTTCTTCCACCTCACCCGGCGCGTCATGCCGCACCTGCTGACCAGTGGCGCCGGTCACATCGTCAGCATCACGACCAGCTTCGTCGACCAGCCCAACTCGAACGTTCCGTCGGTGCTCGCGTCGTTGACCAAGGGCGGCCTCAGCTCGGCCACCAAGTCCCTGGCCATCGAGTACGCGGGTCGCGGTGTTCGGGTCAACGCCGTCGCGCCCGGCGTCATCAAGACCCCGATGCACCCGGTCGAGACGCACGAGACGCTCGCGGGCCTGCACCCGGTCGGCCGGATGGGCGAGACCAGTGACGTGGTCGAGGCCGTCGTCTACCTCGAGTCCGCCCCGTTCGTCACCGGCGAGATCCTGCACGTCGACGGTGGCCAGAACGCCGGCCACTGACCTGACCCGATCCCGGAGAGGAGCAGACGATGCCGATCGTCACCATTCAGATCACCCGCGAGGGCAGCACACCCGGCACGTCCGCGGCGACCGCCGAGGAGAAGGCCGCCCTGATCAAGGGCGTGAGCGAGTTGCTGCGCGACGTCCTGAACAAGCCGTTGACGTCGACCTTCGTGGTGATCGACGAAGTCGCGACCGAGAACTGGGGTCGTGGCGGCCTGCCGGTCGACCAGTTCCGGCAGCAGAGCGCCCAGGCGTCCGAGTAGACCCGGCCCTTCGCCGGTGCGGCCCAGTCTCCGCACCGGCGAGGGCGGGCTCGTCGGCAAGGGCCGCTGCCGGGTCGTGAGCCGGACGCGAGGGGGCAGTCTCGGACGGACGCGGTCGGCATACTGGCCGAGTTCACTGTCCTAACGGGGAGGACTCCGATGACCACACCGTCCGCCGGCCCGCCAGATCCCACACCCACCGACCTCATGGTCATGATCAGCGACGAACGGCGGCGGGCCGCTGACCTGATCGACGCGCTGTCGCCCGAGCAACTGGGCGTCCCGAGTCTGTGCGGCGCATGGACCGTCCGGCAGGTGGCCGCTCATCTCGTCGCCCCCTTCGCCGCTCGTCGCCGCTGGTTCCTACCGCTCCTGCTGCGGAGCCGCTTCAATCTGCACGACGCCAACGCCCGGCTGGCCGGGATGGTCGCCCGCCGACCGGCCGGTGAGATCTCGGCGCTGCTGCGCGAGAACGCCGAGACGCCGTTCCGGGCACCGCGGGTCGGCTTCTTCGGTCAGCTCACCGACCTCCAGGTGCACGGACAGGACATCCGCCGCCCGCTGGGTCTGACGCACGACCTGCGTCCCGATCGGCTCCGGGCGTCGCTGGACTTCCTGGTGCACCGTCGCGCGATCGGTTCCTTCGTCCGCAGAGGTCACACCGACGGCCTGCGGTTCGAGGCGACCGACCTGGGCTGGGCATCAGGGGAGGGGCGAGTGGTCCGGGGCGCGGCAGAGGCGGTGATGCTCGCGCTGACCGGTCGGTCCATCGTCCTCGCCGAGTTGTCCGGTGACGGCGTCCCGATACTGCGCGACCGGTTGGCCCGCTGAGCGTCGCGTTCGGGCTATCCCGAGACCTCCGCGAAGAACTGCCGCAGCGCGTCGGCGAAAAGGTTGGGTGCCGTCATGGTCGCGAAATGCGACTGGCCGGGCCAGACGATGTGACGCGCCGTTGGCATCGCCGCCGCCAGGGCGTCAACAGTGGTGGGCATCGGCTCCCACGTGTCGGCGCCCGCCAGCAGGAGCGTCGGCACACTGATCGAGGACCACCGTGCGATGTCCGTGCCGTCCCCGGCGAGGGCTTCGAGGTCGTGCAGCCAGCCGATCGCCGAGCGTCGGGCCTCGACCGGATCGGGCGTCCGATCGCCGGCCGAGGCGGCGAGGGCGGCGACGATCTCGGCCGGAACCCGCGTCACGTCGTTCAACGCCGCTGCCATCGCCGTGGCGTCGTCGCGTTCGAAGGCGGACCGGTACCTGTCGAGCAGCGGTGTGATCCCTGCTCCGGCGGCGTAGAGCGGAGGCTCGAAGACGGCCAGCGAACGTAGGTTGCGGGGGTTGGCCGAAGCGGTGTGCAGTGCCAGGGTCGCGCCGTAGGACGCCCCGACGAGATGGACCGGCTTGCCCGAAGGGCGGTGTGCTGCCTCGATGACGGCCAGCAGGTCGACGGTCTCGTCCGCGAAGGACTTCGTGCCCGGCGGGACGTCGCTGGGGCCGTATCCGCGCCGGGCCGGCATCCACACCGTGTGATCCCGAGCGAGATCGTCCGCGACGGCGGCCCACGAGTGCAGCCCGCCACCCGATCCGTGCACGAGTACGACGGGATCCCCGGCCCCGAGACGCCGCACCACCAGACGGGTCCCGTCGGGGGATTCGACGGTCAGGTCGTCGCTGTTCACTTCTGCTCCCGGGTTCCGGTCGGCCAGTTGTTCAGTGTGGTGTGCACGGCGTCGAGAAGAGAGTGCCAGGAGGCGTCGAGAGGGCGGGGATGCCCGAACCCGTCGACGGTCTCGATACTCGTGAAGCCGTGGAGGGTGCTGCGGACGAATCGGATCGCGTCGGTCAGCGCGGGCTCATCGAGCCCGTAGCCGCGCAGCATCGCGTAGCTCAGCTCGATCAGGCGCAGGTGCCCGACGGAACTCGTGCCGATCTCGGGCGGCAACGGAAGCTGGGTCGCCGCGTACTGCCCCGGGTGGGCGAGAGCGAACGCGCGCCAGGCGTCGGCGAACGCCTCCAGTGCGTGGCGGCCCGAGCGACCGGCCACGGCGATCGCGAGTTCGTCGGCGAACCCGGCCGCCGCCCGTACCGCGACGTGCTCGATCAACGCGTCGCGACTGCGGACGTGCACGTACAGAGCGGCGTCGGAGACCCCGAAGTGTCGAGCGACGGCCGCGACGGTCAACCGAGCCAGGCCGACCTCGTCTGCCAGCTCCGCGGCGGCGGCGGAGACGCGCGCGCTGGTCAGTCCCTGTCGGGGCATGCCGGTCCTTTGCTTCCCTAGGAAAGAACTTAGGACACCTAAGTTAGCACCGCCGCGAACGCGGTTCGGCGGCGCGGTGGCATGAACGGCGCAGTGGGGGGAAGACCGGCCATCCGTCGCCGAACAGGAGGGCCGGGATGAGAGCCGTCGTCTACGCCGACGTGCGAACCGTCGCCGTGCGGGAGGTGCCCGACGCGACGCTGGAGGCGGAGACCGACGTGCTCGTGCGGATCACCTCCACCGCTCTCTGCGGCACCGACCTGCACATGTACGACGGACGGACCGGCGCAGACTCCGGGCTGGTGCTCGGTCACGAGCCGCTGGGAGTGGTGCAGGAGGTGGGCAGCGCGGTGCAGACCGTCCGGCCGGGCAGCCGGGTGGTGATCCCCACGCACCTGTTCTGCGGCACGTGTGTGATGTGCGCGCGCGGTTTCTCGGCGGCCTGCCTACGGGCCCGGGCCGAGGCGCCGGGCGCGGCGTACGGCTACGCCGGGATGGGCCCGTACCGGGGTGCCCAGGCCGACCTGTTGCGCGTGCCGTGGGCCGACGCGAACTGCGTGCCGGTGCCCGGCGAGCCGGGGGACGAGCACGAGGACGACTTCGTGCTGCTCGCCGACGCGTTCGTCACCGGGTGGCACGCCGCCGCCACCCTCGCCGGGGTCGAGGCCGGGGACACGGTGGCCGTGTTCGGTGCGGGCACCATCGGCCTGCTGGGCGCCTACTCGGCGTTGCTGAGAGGTGCCCGCGTCGTCTACTGCGTCGACGGAGTCGACGCCCGGCTCGACAAGGCCGGCGAGATCGGCGCGGTGCCGATCGACTTCCGCCGTGGTGACCCGGTCGAGCAGATCCGTGCCGACCGGGCCCGGGCCCGGTTGCCGCTCGGCGAGGAGAAGCTGGGCGGGGTGGACAAGGTGATCGACGCGGTCGGGTTCCAGGCTCGTGACCGGGAGCATCCCGAGCGGGAGCGCCCGGACCAGGTCATCGCCGATGCGGCCCGGCTGGTCAACCCGGTCGGGGCGATCGGGGTGGCCGGCGTGTACCCGGACAAGGACCTGCATCCCGCCCCCGGCGCGGACAGCCACGAAGACCTCGTCGCGCCGTGGGGGACGCTGTTCAGCAAGGGAGTCGCGGTCCGGTTCGGCCGCACCCACGACCGCCGCTACACAGTGCTGCTGCGCGACCTGGTCGTCGCCGGTCGTGCCCGGCCGAGCGTTGTCGTGACCCACCACGGCACCCTGGCCGACGCGCCGGACCTCTACCGCCGCTTCGACCGCCGGGAGGACGGCGTGATCAAGGCGGTGCTGCGTCCGAGCTGACCGTGCGGATCGGCCCCGAATCGGCCTTAAGGTGCGTTAGGTCGCGGATCCCTCACCTGGTGGCGGCCGTGTCGAGACGATCATCGTCGATCCGACTCTCTGGTAGAGGCGTGGGTCACACAGTGGGCCGAGGGGCGACGTGACGTCCCGGAGGCGGTGCCGGCGTCGTGACCCGATCAAGATCACTCGATGGCGGTGAACAGACGGCTGTGTCGTCTTTCGTCCGGGCGCGGCGGATCATGCCTGGTAGCGGGCCTGTCAAGGGCGGCTGGGGTCGGGCTGTCGCGTCGCTATCATTTGACAACGTTGCCACCGGCACGCGAAGGTGCCCTGCGGGGCTGCGGGGGCGGCTGTGACGGGCGAATACTGCGCTACGTCTATATTGCCGGATTGTTACATTTTCAACAGGCCCTCGCCTTGCGGATGACCCTCCGGCCGCAATACGTTGCCGTCAACAACAAAACCAAGTGAAGGTTCAACCTTCCGGAGGCAACCGATGACGTTGGCGAGGTGGTACGAGCTATGAGCGACGTGCCGATCCTCCTTGAGATGCGCTCCATCACCAAGGAGTTCCCCGGAGTCAAGGCCCTCTCCGACGTCAACCTGGTGGTTCGCGCCGGCGAGATCCATGCCATCTGCGGCGAGAACGGTGCGGGCAAGTCCACGCTGATGAAGGTGCTCAGCGGGGTCTACCCACACGGCAGCTACGACGGCAAGATCGTCTACCAGGGGTCGGAGAGCAAGTTCTCCGACATCCGGGCCAGCGAGAACGCCGGCATCGTGATCATTCACCAGGAGCTCGCGCTCATTCCGGGGATGTCGATCGCCGAGAACATCTTCCTCGGCAACGAACCGCGCAAGCGGGGCGCGATCGACTGGAAGGCCGCGAACCGGATGGCGCTGGACCTGATGGCCCGGGTCGGTCTGGAGGAGGACCCGGACACCCTGGTCAAGGACATCGGCGTCGGCAAGCAGCAGCTCGTGGAGATCGCCAAGGCGTTCGCCAAGGACGTGAAGCTGCTCATCCTGGACGAGCCGACCGCGGCGCTGAACGAGGCCGACTCCCGGCACCTGCTGGACCTGCTGCGCGGCTTCCGCTCCCGCGGCATCACCTCGATCATGATCTCGCACAAGCTGAACGAGATCGAGGCGATCGCCGACCAGATCACCATCCTGCGCGACGGCCGGACCGTGGAGACCCTCGACGTCAAGGCGGACGGGGTCGACGAGGACCGGATCGTGCGGGGCATGGTCGGTCGCGAGCTGAGCAGCCGGTTCCCGGACCACACCCCGAAGATCGGCGACGTCTTCTTCGAGGTGCGCAACTGGAACGTCCGGCATCCGATCTCCGCCGAGCGCCAGGTCTGCAAGAACGAGAGCTTCGTGGTGCGCCGCGGCGAGATCGTCGGCTTCGCCGGTCTGATGGGCGCGGGCCGCACCGAACTCGCGATGAGTGTCTTCGGTCGCTCCTACGGGGTGTACGAGTCGGGCACGATCATCAAGGACGGCAAGGAGATCGTCCTGAAGTCGGTGGCGGACGCCATCGACAACGGGCTCGCGTACGTCAGCGAGGACCGCAAGGCGATCGGCCTCAACCTGCTCGACGACATCAAGACGTCGACGGTGGCCGCCAAGCTGTCCAAGATCTCGCACCACGGCGTGCTGAACGAGGTCGAGGAGTACCAGGCGGCCGAGTCGTACCGCAAGGAGCTGCGGACCAAGGCCCCCACGGTCGACGAGGGTGTCTCGAAGCTTTCCGGTGGCAACCAGCAGAAGGTCGTCCTGGCCAAGTGGATGTTCACCGACCCGGACCTGCTGATCCTCGACGAGCCGACCCGCGGCATCGACGTGGGCGCCAAGTACGAGATCTACGGCATCATCCAGCGGCTCGCCGACCAGGGGAAGGGCGTCGTCGTCATCTCCTCGGAGCTGCCTGAGCTGATCGGGCTCTGCGACCGCATCTACACCGTGTTCGAGGGCGCCATCACGGGCGAGATCGCCCGGGCGGACGCGAACCCGGAGACCCTCATGAAGCAGATGACCTCGACGAAGAAGTTGGCCACCCGATGAGCCGTATCAAGGACCTTCAGAAGAACCTGTTCGGAGGCACGACCTCCAACGCCCGTCAGTTCGGGATGATCTTCACTCTCGTGGCGATCGTCGTCCTGTTCCAGATCCTGACGGACGGCCTGACGCTGCGATCGGACAACCTGATCGCACTGTTCCAGCAGAACTCGTACATCCTGATCCTGGCCATCGGCATGCTCATGGTGATCGTGGCCGGGCACATCGACCTCTCGGTCGGCTCGGTCGCCGCCTTCGCGGGCATCCTGGTGGCCAAGTCGATGGCCGAATGGTCGCTGCCCTGGCCCGTCGCCATCCTGTTCGGCCTCGCGATCGGCGCGATCATCGGCGCCTGGCAGGGCTTCTGGGTGGCGTACATCGGGGTGCCGGCGTTCATCGTGACCCTGGCCGGCATGCTGCTGTTCCGTGGTGGCAACCAGTTCATCGGTAACGCCAACACGATCCCGGTGCCGGAGGGCTTCCGGGAGATCGGCTCCGGCTTCCTGCCCGAGTTCGGTCCGAACACCGGCTACAACAACGCGACGCTGCTGCTCGGCCTGGCCGCGGCGGTAGCCGTGGTGTGGCGGGAGCTCCAGGCCCGCAAGACCCGTCGGGCGATGGACGCCGACCCGGCGCCCATGTGGATCTCGATCCTGCGGATGGCCGTCATGGTCGGGGTGATCGCCTTCGCGGCGCTGCGCTTCGCCAGTGGTCGCGTCGGCACCAGCTTCCCGATCTCCGGCATCATCCTGGTGCTCCTCGTGATCGCGTACTCCTTCTACACCCGCAACACGGCCGGTGGCCGGCACATCTACGCGGTGGGCGGCAACTCCCGGGCGGCCGAGCTGTCCGGCGTGAAGCTCAAGCGGGTCAACTTCTTCGTCATGATGAACATGTCCGTCCTGGCCGCGCTGGCCGGCATGATCTTCGTGGCCCGTTCGGCGGCCTCCGGCCCGCAGGACGGCAACGGCTGGGAGCTGGACGCCATCGCCGCTGTCTTCATCGGTGGCGCGGCCGTCTCCGGTGGTATCGGCACCATCAGCGGCTCGATCGTCGGTGGTCTGGTCATGGCCGTGCTCAACAACGGCCTCCAGCTGATGGGCGTCGGCACCGACCGGGTTCAGATCATCAAGGGCCTGGTCCTGCTGCTCGCCGTCGCGATCGACGTCTACAACAAGAGCCAGGGGCGCTTCTCCATCATCGGGAGCCTGATGCGGCCGTTCCGCCGCGAGGACTCCGCCCCACCCGCCTCACCGCCGGACGCGGAGCGCGAGCCCGCCAAGGCAGCGGTGTCCGGCTGACGGCCACCGACCTCTCCACCCGTCTCACATCAAGAAAGGCAAGTCCTCACCATGCGTAAATTCTTTGGCACGTCGGTGGTCGCGGTCAGCGCCGCCGCCATGCTGGCCCTCGCGGGCTGCGGCTCCGGCCGCGACGGCGACGACTCGGGTTCGAAGGGCGACGCCAAGGGCTTCGCTGCGAACTCGCTGATCGGTGTGGCCCTCCCGGCCAAGACCTCGGAGAACTGGGTCCTCGCCGGTGACCTGTTCACCAACGGCCTCAAGGAGGCCGGTTTCCAGGCTGACGTGCAGTACGCCGGCGCGTCGACCACGGTCGCCGACCAGCAGGCCCAGATCACCGCCATGACCACCAAGGGCGCCAAGGTCATCGTCATCGGCGCGACCGACGCCGCGCAGCTGTCGACCCAGGTCGCCGCGGCGCACGCCGCCGGTGCCAAGGTGATCGCGTACGACCGCCTCATCACCAACACGCCGGACCTCGACTACTACGTCGCGTTCGACAACTTCAAGGTCGGCCAGCTCCAGGGCCAGGCCCTGCTGGACGGCATGAAGGCCAAGAAGCCGAACGGCCCGTACAACATCGAGCTGTTCTCCGGCTCGCCGGACGACAACAACGCCGGTGTCTTCTTCAACGGCGCGATGGACGTGCTCAAGCCGGAGATCGACAAGGGCAACGTCGTCGTCGCCTCGGGCCAGAAGGACGTCAAGCAGACCGCCATCCAGGGCTGGAAGGCCGAGGGTGCGCAGGCCCGCATGGACCAGCTGCTGACCTCGACCTACGGCAGCAAGGAGCTGGACGGCGTCCTCTCCCCGAACGACACCCTGGCCCGCGCGATCCTGACCTCGGTCAAGGGCGCTGGCAAGCCGACCCCGGTGGTCACCGGTCAGGACTCCGAGGTCGAGTCGGTCAAGTCGATCGTCAAGGGCGAGCAGTACATGACGATCAACAAGGACACCCGCAACCTGGTGAAGGAGACCATCAACATGGTCAAGGCTCTCCAGGCCGGTAACGCCCCGCAGGTGAACGACACCAAGTCCTACAACAACGGCAGCAAGGTCGTCGACACGTTCCTGCTCCCGCCGGTCGCCGTCACCAAGGCGAACGCGGCTGAGGCGTACGCCAACGACCCGAAGCTCGCGCCGCTCACCAAGTAATCACCGCACGGTAGGCAGCAACGCCGATGGGTCCCGGGTCTCCACTACCGGGACCCATCGTCGTCTCCGCACCTCCGCGCCCATCGGCTTCGACCCGGAAGGAGGTCTGACCGTGGCGGCACCAGTCCGGGCCAGGCCAACCGGCGTCGGTCGTACCACCGAATCCCCGCTTCCGGCGGTCCCTGGCGCGAGCCAGGAGGAGATCCGGCGGCAGAACCTCGGCGCCGTCCTGCGCTACGTCCACCTGCACGGTCCGACGTCCCGGGCCGAACTGACCAGCCAGCTCGGCCTCAACCGCAGCACCATCGGCGCCCTCGCCGCCGATCTCGTGGCCGGCGGACTGGTCACCGAGGGGGCGCCGGCGAGCGTGCGCCGCGCCGGGCGGCCCTCGCTGGTGGTCAGTCCCCGCTCCGACCGGGTCTACGCGCACGCCCTGAGCATCGACGCGGACCGGTTACGCGCCGCTCGGGTCGGTCTCGGTGGGCAGATCCTGGACCTGCGGGAGATCCCGCGACTGAGCGGGACGTCGGCGATCGACGCCGTCCGGCCCCTCGCCGACCTGGTCCGTGACATGGAACGATCCGTGGCCCCCGACGCGCTGCTGGTCGGTGGGGCGGTCGCGGTCACCGACACCACCCGCGAGCCGGACGGCAGAATCCGGATCGCCGGCGTCGACGAGACGCTCGGTGTCGCCCTGGAGGCGGAGTTCAGCGCCGGCCCAGGTTTCGTGACTGGCGACCTGGCTGACATCGCCGCCCTGGCCGAGCAGGTCCGGGGTGTGGCGACGGGCATCGACGACGTCATCTACCTGCACGGCGACCTCGGTATCAGCGCCGGCATCATCGTTGGTGGTCGGCTGGTGATCGGCCACCGGGGCCACAGCGGCAAGGTCGGCCACATGGTCGTCAACCCGAACGGTCTGCCCTGTGGCTGCGGGTCACGTGGCTGCTGGGAGACCGAGATCTCCGAAGCCGCCCTGCTGCGGCACGCCGGTCGGAACCCGAGCGACCGGGCGGCGGTGGCCGAGGTGCTGCGCGCGGCGGCGGACGGCGACCGGACCGCCAGCGCGGCGGTCGCGCAGGTCGCCGACTGGCTCGGCTTCGGTGTGGCCAACCTGGTCAACGTGGTCAACCCGGACGCTGTGGTGTTCGGTGGGTCGCTTCGCGACATCTTCACCGCCGGCGCGGACGTGGTCCGTGAGCGGCTGGACACCATGCCACTGCCCGCCTCCCGCGAGTACCTGCGGTTGCGTGCGGCGGCACTGGGCCGCGACGCCGTCCTGATCGGCGCTGCCGAGTTGGCGTTCGACAAGTTGCTGGCCGACCCGCTCAACGTCGGTGTCGCCGGCCAGATGGATCCCGTCGACCCGATCTAGGGGAGCTCCCGCACCACGCTGGTGCCGCTGCCCGGCCGGGACTCCCAGGTCCACCTCTCGCGCAGCTCCAGGCGGCCGTCGGCCAACGCGCCCACCTCGGTCACGCAGCGCCCGGAGGATGTCTGCCCCTCGGCGTTGAGTTGGACGTAGCGGAACTCCAACCGGTCGCCCTCACGGGTGCCGACGAGGTAGCCGCGTCGGATGGACCCGCCCGCGTACTCGGCCCACACCTCACCGGCCCGCTCGTGGTACGTGAAGACCGTCTCGGTGCCCACCTCGCCGGCCACCACATCCGTGAGCGCGGCGAACCGCCGGCCGTCCAACGAGATCGTCATGCCACCGACGCTAGTCGATCCACTGTTCCCGTACGTCCTACCGTATGTTGTACGGTGAGCCCGAAGGTTGGGGCCACGGGAAGGGGACAGGCGTGACAACGAACGGTGCGGCGATAGCCGCGGAGGGGCTGCGCAAGCGGTATCGGGACCGGTTCGCTCTCGACGGCTTCGACCTCCGGGTGGACACCGGCGCTCGACGCTTTCCGAATCCCGCCCGCTCCAGGTATGGAACGGATCGTTCCGGTCTGATAGGCTGATCTCAGCAAACGGAGCGGAACATTCCGCTCCACAGGCGGGCGGGATTGCCGCCCGTCTGGCCGGATCGGCGGAGGGGCCAGGACGATGAGCGAGATGGCAGCGGCGCAGTGGCGGATCGTGCTCGACGAGGCGCACACGGCGCTCCGGACGGCCGTCGAGGGGGTCCCGGCCGATGCCTGGGACCTGCCCACCCCGTGCGAGCGGTGGACGGTCACCCAGGTGCTCCAGCATGCGACAGGTGACCAGCTTGCCTTCGCGTCGGCGATCGTCGGCGGGCCCGGGCCGACGGAGGACCCGTTCGCTCCCTCCGGCCGGATCGAGGGTGACAAGCTGGTCGACCTGCGCGCCGCTCTCGACGCTTCGGCCCACGCCTGGGCGAGTGTCGCCGACGACAACCCGCAGGTGCCCACGCCGCTGCCCCAGGGCAAGCTGCCGGCCCACGTCGGTGCCGTCGCATGCGCACTCGACGCGGCGGTGCACGCCTGGGACATCGCGACGGCCACCGGCCAGGCGTCCCCGCTCGGCGACGACCTGGCCCGCCCCCTGCTGGCGGTCGCTCGGCAGATCGTCGAGCCGCTCCGGAACTACGGCGCGTACGCCCCAGCGATCACCACCAGCCCGGAAGCCGACGAGGTCAGCGCCCTGCTCGCCTACCTCGGCCGCGACCCCCAGTGGTCGGCCGGCAAGCGCTGACAGAGCCCGACGACGCGGATGATCGTGCTCGATCATTGATGTAGTGGTCTCGGCGGCTCGCCGAGACCACTACATCCTGGTTCAAGCACGATCATGGGGGTGGGCGGGCTTGCGGCCGTCCGCGCCAGGTCGTCGTCCCCAAGATCCACACAACATCGGGGATGTTGGTGTCTCCTGCGCGTCGGAGGCAGCAACATCCCCGATGTTGTGACGATCTTGGCCGCGGGGGCGGCTGCGGGGGCGCGGCGGGGCGCGGCGAAAAGCGGTGGCGGGGGCGGGGCTTCAGCGCGCAGGATGCGCGTGTGATTGAGGCGTACCCGATGCAGGTCCCTGTCCGTGCGGCGACTGCCGTGCGTCGACAGCGGCCGGTCCGGGGGCGAGCCTCGACCCGCCACCGACGGCCGTGAGCGGGGCGTTCCTCGCCGGTCTGGTGGCCGGCTACGGCGTCGCCATCCCGGTCGGCGCGATCGCGATCCTCATCCTGGGGCTCAGCGCCCGTACCTCGTTCCGGGTCGGTGCCGCGGCGGCGCTCGCGGTGGCGACGGCCGACGGGCTCTACGCGGCGGTCGCCGCTCTCGGTGGCGCAAGCCTGGCCGGGTTCGTCGCGCCGGTGGCCGGGCCGCTTCGGGTGGTCGCGGCCGTCGTCCTGCTGGGCCTGGCCGCGCACGGCCTGTGGCGGACCTGGTCCGCGCACCGGTCACGGCAGACGCCGACGGCAACTGTCGGCGGGGGTCTGAGCACTCCGGGACGGGCCTACGCGGCGTTGCTCGGGCTGACCCTGCTCAACCCGGCGACGGTGCTGTACTTCACCGCGCTGGTGCTCGGTCGTCGGGACACCGCCAGCGCGGGCGCGGGCGCGGCGGTGCTCTTCGTGGCGGGCGTGTTCCTCGCGTCGGCGAGTTGGCAGCTGCTCATCGCCGGCGGCGGCACCGTGGTCGGTCGGGCGTTGAGCAGTCCGCGTGGGCGGCTGGTCACCGGTCTGGTCTCCAGCGCGCTGATCGCGGCTCTGGCGGTGGTCGCGCTGCTGCCGGGCTGAGCGGCCCGCCCACCCGGCCGTGCCGTACGGTCGGGCGATGACCAGTCGACCCGCAGCCGGAGGTGGCCGCTGGGTGGAGGTCGACCCGGCCCGCGTCGGCCGCTGGGTCGAGGGCTTCGCCGACCGGCACGGCCCGCACACCACCACAGTGCGGGAGTACGGGCTGCTGCTCACCGCCGACGACGGGGCCACCGCCGAGCTGTACGCCCCGCCCGGCGCGCCGGCCGGCGACGACGTCGCCGGGTTCGTGGCCGCCGCTGTCGCGTCCCGCCGGATCGGCCTGCTGCTGGCCCGCAAGGGCGCGGTGGCTGTTGGCGTGGCCGATGGCGTCGACCTGGTTGTCTCCAAGGTGGACACCCGCTACGTGCAGGGGCGCACCGCCGCGGGGATGGTCACAGCAGCGGTTCGCCCGGCGGCGCGACAACCAGGCCAAGGCCGCCATGGGTGACGCTGCCGACCTGGCCGTACGGCTGCTGTTGCCGGAGGTGACGAGGCTGACCGCGGTGGTCGGCGGCGGGGACCGGCGGGCGGTGGACACCGTGCTGGCCGACCGGCGGTTGGCCCCGCTCGTGCCGCTGCGCGCGGAGCGGCTGCTCGACGTGCCGGAGCCACGGCACGCGGTGCTCGTCGCGGCGGTGACCGCGGCGCGGGCGGTGCACATCCGGCTGCGCGACCCGGAACCCGGCTGAGGGCGGGAGACGACCGCCACGCAAAACGGGGTTCCCGGCCTGCCGCCGTGCCACCGGACGGAGGATGGGCGCGTGGAGTTTCTGGTGGACATGGTGACGACGGTGCCGGAGGGCACGTCGGAGGACGAGGTCGCCGCGATGCGTGGGCGGGAGGCGGCGCGTTCGGCCGAGCTGACGGCGCAGGGCAGCCTCCTGCGGCTGTGGCGACCGCCGCTGGCGCCGGGGGAGTGGCGTACCTGGGGGCTGTTCGAGGCCGCCGACGCGGACGAGTTGGAGGCGGTTCTCGCGTCGATGCCGTTGCGGGCCTGGCGGCGGGAGACCGTCACGCCGTTGACGCCGCACCCGAACGACCCGGGTCAGCCGCCCCGGCAGCCGGGGCGGTGATCGTGGCCAGCAGCGAGGTGGAGATCCTGCGGACCGTCCTCGACCGGTGGGCGTCGGCGGTCGACGCCCACGAGCCGGAGCGCGTCGCGTCGTCCTTCACCGAGGACGCGATCTTCCAGGGGCTGCGTCCGTACACCGTCGGCCGGGCCGGGGTCGCCGCGTACTACGCCGCCCAGCCGCTCGGCCTGACCGCCGCGTACGACATCCGGGAGGTCCGCCGGCTCGCCGACGACGTGGTCCTGGGCTACCTGGAGGTCGAGTTCGGCTTCACCGACCGACCGGCGCTAACGGTGTACCTCGGCGTGCTGACGCGGCGGGTCGGGGACGTCTGGTTGATCGGGCACTACCAGGTGTCGCGGCGCGACTGAGGGCACCCCGTTCCCCGGATATCTGGAATCAACGGCGTTGGTTGCCTGAAGCAAGGTCATGCTTGCCGGGCGGCAAGCATGACCTCGGGTTTTGGCACGGAATCGGCTTCAGTCGTCGGCTCCGCCTCAGGCTTGCCGGGCAGTGTATTCACCGCCATCAGAGCCCCAGGTATCGGCAGGCGGGGTTGACAGGCCCTGGAGACAAGCGTTGTATAAACAGCGCGGCACCAAGAGAGCGAATTCCGGTAACGGGATTTCTCGGTCCGGGTGCCGCGCTGGTCGACTACGGCGATTTGTGCACGGGGGGCCGTGGCGCGAGCGACGTCGGTCGTTCCAGGATGTCATGGGTCATCGCAGCGTGTGATGACCTCGGATTTCACCTGGAGGACACGTGTTAAAGGCAATGACCAGGCTTTTCTCGGTCGCAATTCTCCTGATGGGTTTGTCCTTGACCGCTGCCTCGCCGGCGGCGGCCTCGGTTGCCCAGGAGCGAACCGCCAAGCCCGCAGCAGAATGTGTTACCGCAGCTCAGGGTTCGTCTGACATGGTTCCCATGTTCGAGATCAACCCTTGCGCCGACCTGGACTTCAGTCAGGTCAACGATTGCACCTCCGGCACGTGCTATTCATACTGCTGGGATGTTGTGCACCCGTACACCTATTACTGGTGCGAGAGCCAGAAGAAGAACGTCCGGCATCATAATTGGCTCACCTACCGCACTGGTACTCGTATGCCGAGTGGGTGCACTGGCAGTGTCGCAGCGGCGTAATTCGGAGAACTGACGCAGAAATTGATGGTCGAGAGTAATTGACAGTCCTATGGCCCATTGCTCTCGATCAGCGTGTCTGTCGTCAGGTGCAGTGCCGTTGACGAAGCCTCCCCGTCCCGACGTCTGCACCCGAAACGCTGCCGGGCCTTGACCCGACTGACGGTAAACACCAGCGGCGAGTAACAGGGGAGAGACGTTCCACATGCCGAAGATGAAGAGCCACACGGGTATGGG
>NZ_JBSFBM010000007.1:0-51766 GCF_053592955.1 Micromonospora sp. NPDC002411
AGCAGCAACTCCGGCAGGCGCTGACCGTACGACTGCCGGCCATCCTCGACTGGCTCGCCTTCCAGCAGGTCGACCTACGGCGCGGCGAGCCGCCTCCGCGCTCGCCGCGTCCGGGTGGACCTGGGTGAGCACCAGCAACTCGACGGCCCGGTCGGGATGCGCCGGATCCTTCCCGTAAGCGGCAGCCAGGTGCAGCACCAGGTTCGCGTGCGTCCACAGCACCGAGGTGAGCTCGGCCAGCGGCGCGAAGAACCCGGCCAGCGCGGCTGTCGCCCCACCCGCGCCCGCCGAGCGGACGAACCGCCGGGTGGCCAACCGGGCCAGGCCGTCCGCCGACGCGTCCGGATACCGGTTCCGCAGCCGAGTGGCCCACTCGGCCGCGCCGGGCCCGAGCGCCCGCACCGCGGCAAGAGCCAACAGCTCCGGAGCGAACCCCGGGTGGTCGAGCGCGCGCGTGGCCACCGCCCGCAGTTCCGATTCCGGGGTGCGCCCCGAAGCCGGCACCGCCTGCTGCTCGGCGGGACGTTCCGGTGTCGACTGCTGCTCGACTTCGGCCTTCTTCGGCGTGGTGCTCTTTCGGGGGGCCGCCGCCCGCTTGGCGGGGGTCGCGGCGCGCTTGGCCGGTGCCGGTGTGGTCGGCGTCACCTCGGTGGCCGTCTCCGTCGACTTCCTGGTGGCTGCCTTGCGGACGGGAGTGGTCCGGGCCTTCGGAGCCTGGTCCTCCTCCGGCGCTTGGTCCTTCGCTGTCCGGGCCTTGGGTGTCGTGACCTTGGGTGTCGCGCTGCCGTCCGGGTCGGCGCTCGGCGGCGTTGGCTGCTTCTCGTGCGCCTCGGCGGTCGGTGGCGCTGGCTTCTCGGCGTTCGCGTCGCTGGGCGTGGCGGAGGCATCGCTGGTCAGCTCGGTCGGAGCGCGCCTCGGCCGCGGGGGTAGGGCACGGTCCGGCTCCGGTGGCTGGAAGAGCACCGGTGGGGCAGCCTTGGCCTGTCGAGGACGCTGACCCGCCGGAGGCGTAGCCGGCGGTGTCGTCTCCGCGGACGGCTCGGCGGGCGGGACGGGCTGCTCGGCGGCGACCGGCGGCGTGAAGGTGGCCCGTGGGGAGCGTCGACGCGCCCTCTCAGCAGGCTCTCGACGGGTCGGCTCGCTCGGCGGCTGCTCCTGCATATCGATGGAGCGTAGTCCTGATCACCCCGTCGCACAGCGCGAAAACACGGGGGCGCGCGGTCTCGGTGGGCGTACCCCGGAAGTCGTTTTGCTCCCGGTGGGTGGCGACCTGTATCCTCGGGCGCGGTGGTCTGCAGGGCCACCAGGGAGACTTCGCCTAGTCTGGTCTATGGCGCCGCACTGCTAATGCGGTTGGGGTCTTAAAGCCCCTCCCGGGTTCGAATCCCGGAGTCTCCGCGCGAAAGCCGGGTGTGTACACTGGCTGAGCACGAGCGCCCGTAGCTCAATGGATAGAGCATCTGACTACGGATCAGAAGGTTAGGGGTTCGAGTCCCTTCGGGCGCACAGAGTTGTTAAACAGGGTGGATAGCCAGTCGGCTATCCACCCTGTTTCATGTGAGCCATGTGCGAGTCATACCTGTGGCATACGTTCTCGGACTCACACGCCAGGGGTCACTACAGCGACACCGCTACCTACGCCTGCACTGCCGGCGCCCAGGAGAAGATGGCGTTGGTCGTCGTGGCGCACGGGTAGAGGATCAGGTCGGAACCGTTCGACGTCGTGCTGCCCTGCACGTTGAGGCACTTCGCGGGGTTCAGCCGGCTCTTGAACTGGTAGAAGTCGAACCCGCCGATTGTTACCAGCGCCTGAGCTGCCGAAGGCAGCTCCACCAGGTGAATGGTCGTTCAAATCCGACGACATATTGATCGGTCGACGCATCCTGTCCGTTGTCGAAAGGGAGTGGGCGCGGGTGCGCCCACCGGAGACGGAGGAATCGAATGCCGAACACATCGCGCTCCAGGGTCCGCGCGCTCGCTGTCGTCGGCCTGGTCGGCGTCCTGGCCGCGATCGGCGGGGTGACGAATCAGGCGTCCGCCGCCGAGGTCGCCGTACCGGCGGTGAGCGCCGACACCAGCCGGGCCGACACACCGCGCATCGCCTCGACGATCAGGCCGCCAGCGGGATCTCGCCCCGTCGGTGCGTACGTCGTCACCCGCGGAACGCAGACCTACACGTGCGCTGGCGGCCTGTTCACCGGCGCGTCCGTGCCGGAGGCCCAGCTGTTCGGTACCGGCGGGCGTGTCCACCACTTCAAGGGCCCCAGCTGGCAGTCCGAGCGGGACGGTTCGTTGATCACGGCGAAGAAGACCGCGGAGAGCCCGCGTCCGGGGACGATCCCCGAGCTGTTGCTGACCGTCGACGCGCACACCGGCAAGGGCATCCTCAGCAACGTCGCGTACATCAGCCGCCTGCTGACCTCGGGTGGTGTCGCCCCGGCCGGCCCCTGCACCGACGGCGCGACCGCTGCCGTGCCGTACGGCGCGGTCTACGTCTTCTGGGCCGCGAAGGGGTAACGCCCTCCTCCACGGCGGCCGGGCGGACGCCGGCGTGCCATGGTCTGGTGTCGATGTTAGCGCCAACGTGCACCGTCCCGAACCGCTCTACGGGGTGGTGGCCTGCCGTTGCTCACGAGCGACGGATCGCGTCACGGGAAGTGTCGTGTCATCCATCGATGTTCCCAGCACGTTACGTCTTGACGAACGCCATGTTATCGCTCACAGTCGATGCCTAAGGACGGCGACACGACGGCTTGCCGGGCGGGCCTGCTTCGTCGACCTCGAATCAGGCGTGCACCAGGGCATGTAGGCGGCTTGTTAGCGCTAACTCCTCCGACGCATGCGCCCGGGCACGTGTTGCGGTGTGCCCATCTCGGGCGGACCGTTCGGCACTTGGTCACTGAAGGAGGATCATGTCTGCCCTTGATAGGTCTCCATCGATCGCGCCGCCGCGGCGGCGATGGTGGTTGCCCCGCCTCCTCGCCGCTGGCGCGGCGGCGGTGATGGTCGGTGGTGCCGCCGTGGCGGTGGTGCAGTCACCCGCCGCTGCCGCGACTGTCGACACGAGCGCGTGGTACGTGTTGGTCAACCGCAACAGCGGTAAGGCCCTGGACGTCTACAACCTGGCCACGAACGACGGTGCCCGGATCACGCAGTGGGCCCGCAACAACGGCAACCAGCAGCAGTGGCAGTTCGTGGACTCCGGTGGTGGTTACTACCGGCTGAAGTCGCGGCTGTCGAACAAGGTGCTCGACGTCTACCAGCGTTCGACCGCCAACGGTGCCGCGATCGTGCAGTGGGCGGACAACAACGGCACCAACCAGCAGTTCCGGCTGGCCGACTCGGACAGCGGCTACGTGCGGTTGATCAACCGCAACAGCAACCGGGTCATGGAGGTGCAGGGCGCCTCGACCGCCGACGGCGGAAACATCGTGCAGTACGACGACTGGAACGGCACCAACCAGCAGTGGCAGCTCGTCCGCGTCGACGGCGGGAGCAACCCACCCCCCACCACCACGCCGCCGCCCACCGGCACGTGTGACCTTCCCTCGACGTACCGGTGGTCGTCGACGGGTGCGTTGGCGCAGCCGAGGTCCGGGTGGGTGTCGCTGAAGGACTTCACCGTCGCGCCGTACAACGGCCAGCAGCTCGTCTACGCCACCACGCACGACTTCGGGTCGAGCTGGGGTTCGATGAACTTCGGGTTGTTCTCGAACTACTCACAGATGGGCTCGGCCAGCCAGAACGCGATGAACTCGGGAACCGTCGCGCCGTCGCTGTTCTACTTCGCGCCGCGCAACATCTGGGTGCTGGCGTACCAGTGGGGTGGGCCGGCGTTCTCGTACCGGACCTCCAGTGACCCGACCAACCCGAACGGGTGGTCCTCGCCGCAGACGCTGTTCAGTGGGAGCATCACGGGTTCGGGTACGGGGCCGATCGATCAGGCGGTGATCGGCGACGACCAGAACATGTATCTGTTCTTCGCCGGGGACAACGGCAAGATCTATCGGGCGAGCATGCCGATCGGGAACTTCCCGGGCAGCTTCGGGTCGAACTACACGACGATCATGAGTGACACGACGAACAACCTGTTCGAGGCTGTTCAGGTCTACAAGCTCCAGGGTCTGAACAAGTACCTGATGATCGTCGAGGCGATCGGCTCGACGGGCCGCTACTTCCGCTCGTTCACGGCCACCAGCCTGGGTGGTACGTGGACGCCGCAGGCCGCGTCCCAGAGCAACCCGTTCGCCGGCAAGGTCAACAGCGGTGCCACCTGGACCAACGACATCAGCCACGGTGAGCTGCTGCGGACCAACGCCGACCAGACGATGACCGTCAACGCGTGCAACCTGCAACTGCTCTACCAGGGTCGTTCCCCCAGCTCCGACGGCGTCGACTACGGGCTGCTGCCGTACCGGCCGGGTCTGCTGACCCTGCAACGCTGAGCCGGGTCTGGTGACCCTGCGACGCTGATCCATGGAAGGTGGGCCCGCGACGGACAATCCCGTCGCGGGCCCGTCCACGAAACGACCAGTTGGGGGCGGTGCTGCCACCCGATCGTCACCCCCGGTGGATTAGCGATCGTGGATAGAATCGGGCCGTGGCTCGTGAATACGACACCCAGCTCATCGAGTCGGTCGCGGTCCGCCGTGCCCGAATGCGTGAGCTGCTGCTGTGGGGCAGGCAGCGCCGCGTCCGGGCCACCGGTGACGGGTTCCGCTGGTTGCGGATCGGGCTCGTGTTGGCGGCCGTGGCCTGCGCGGGGTGTGTGGGCTGGTCCTTCCTCAAGGGCGTGATCGCCGACCAGCAGAAGGCCCGCAATCCACCACCGGCCCAGTCGGAGGGGGCGCGATGACCCAGACGCAGCCTTCCGCCGCCGCAGGCCAACTCAGCCGGGTGACCCTGGCCGGGGCACGCCGTCGCATCGACCTCGTGCTGCCGGCCGACGAGCCGCTGGGCCTGCTGCTGCCCGAGATCGTCGCCATGGTCGGGCACCAGCCGGTGGACGATTCCCGTGGCTACCAGATCAGCACCCTCGACGGCACAGTGCTCGATCCGGCCGGCAGCCTGCGACAGGCGGCCGTCCCCGATGGCGCGATGCTGCGGGTCGACCCGATCTCCGAAGCGCCACCGGCGGCGATCGTGCACGACGTCGCCGACGAGGTCGGCGACGACCTTGCCCGGCGCCACGGACGATGGGGGCTCGCCCCACGAATGTGGACCGCCACCGCCGTCTGCCTGGTCGCCGCCAGCCTGGCGGCGGTGCTCGCCGCCCCCCAACTCGGGCCCGTGGCGGTCAGCATCGTCGGGGGCGTGGTCGCGTTGACCGGCCTTCTCGTCGGGCTGGTGGGCAGGCGGGCCGTCGGGATCGCGGTCCTGCTCAGCGGTGCCGCGATGACGATGGCCATGGTGCCCGGGCTGACGAGCGGGGGCACACTGCGATGGGCGCTCTGGGCCGTCGGCGTCGGCTGCATCGTGCTCGCCGTGGGTGCGGTGACCGGCAACCGCCGTGCTGGCGTCCTCGGTGGCGGCACACTGCTGACCCTGGTGGCCGGTTGGGGCGTACCCCTGGCGTTCGCCGTGCCCGCCGAGCGCGTCGCGGCGGTGCTGACGATCGTGTCCGTGGGAATGCTGGGGCTGCTGCCCCGGATCGCGATGATCGCGTCCGGGCTCACCCGCCTCGACGACCGGCGGAGCAACGACGAGTTGGTGAGCCGCGTAGCGGTGTTGGCCGCAGTCGACGCCGCGCACCGTGGGCTGGCCGTGGCGGCGCTGGCGACGGCTACGTCGGCGGCGCTCGGCGGCCTCGTCCTGGCCGCCGCAGCGGGCTCCTGGGCTCTGGTGTTGGCAGCGCTGGTGGCCGCCGCTCTGCTGCTGCGGATGCGGGCGTTCCCGCTGACCGTCGAGGTTGTGGGGCTGGTGGCTGCCGCGCTGGTGATCGCGGGCGGCCTGCTGACGCGCTGGGCACGGGATGCGCCCGGCATGTGGTGGGGCCCGGCGCTCGTGGCGCTGGCCTTCTGCGCGGTGACTCTCGTGATCCTGGCCTACCGGCCGCCGCCGCACGCTCTGGCC
The DNA here is from genome assembly GCF_053592955.1 of Micromonospora sp. NPDC002411. NCBI lineage: Bacteria > Bacillati > Actinomycetota > Actinomycetes > Micromonosporales > Micromonosporaceae > Micromonospora > Micromonospora sp. NPDC002411. The sequence goes on from NZ_JBSFBM010000007.1 coordinate 6,073, forward strand.
CGAGCCCGGCAATACGCCGACCGCGTCGAGGCGCTGACAGTGATGGCACTGGTCCCCGTTGCGGTCGGAGTGTTCGGGCTCTACTCGCGACTACTCAACACGTTCTGATTGAGGCGGTGGCATGAGTGCTCCACCGGTTCCCGGGCCGACCCATTCCGGGGGGCACGGACCGCACCCACCACAGCGGCGGGTGAGGGGAGGCTCGACCACCCCGGCGTCGGCACCGGCCCGACCGGCTCCGACACCTCGGACGCCCGGCGAGCTGGCGAGGTCGGAGGGGGACGACCTGTCACTCGTGCGGCGCATCCTTCCCGGCGACCCGGCACTGCGGCGACTCTGGCGCACCGCCAGCCGCATGTTCACAAGTGGCCGGGCAACCCGTGAGCTTGCCGACCTCGCGGCCGAGGTGCAGGTGCCGGTTCACACCGGCCGGCGCATCGCGGTTGCCTCCGTACACGGTGGAGCGGGAAAGACCACGGTGGCCGCGGTGTTGGCGTCGGTCTTCGCGACGCGGCGAGCGGATCCGGTGCTCGTCGCCGACGCCGACCCATACGAGGGCTCGCTGACCTGGCGGCTCGGCGCGCCGGGCGAGCCGCCCCTGGAGCGGTTGGCGCCCGACCTGATAGCGGCCCGGGGCGGCGACCTCCACGCGCTTGAGCCGCTCCTTCCGCGTACCGGAACGGGTTTGTGGGTGTTGCCGAGCGGCACCTCGAACCCGACGCTGTGCAGCGAGGTGACGCGGGCGCTGTCGCGGCTCTTCGCTGTCGCCGTCGTCGACTGTCCGCCCGGCCTGGAGTCCCGTACCGCGGCGGCGGCCATGGCCGACGCCCATTCGGTGGTGCTCGTCGCCGCAGGGACGCCGGACGGGGTCCGGGCCACCTACCAGGCGCTGCGCCGGATCGTCGACGGCGGGTACGGGGCGTGGCTGGCACGGGTGGTGGTCGTCCTGAGCACCAGTAACCCCGCCGGGCGCACCGCGCTCCTCGGCGACGCTGCCCGCGAGCTGATCGAAAACACCGGCGTACCGGTGGTGGTGTTGCCCTACGACCGTCACCTGGCGGCCGGCGCGCTCATCACACCGTCGCGGATCGGCGAGGCGACGCTCGTCGAGGCGACCCGCGCGGCCGGCCTCGCGCTGGCCACGGCCCGGCGAATGTGACCGGAGGACGCCCTGATGTCGACGCGTATGGTGCACCGCCCAACCCGGGTCGCAAGGCCGGCGTCCACCATGGAACCACTGGTGCTGGACGCGCCACCCCAGCTCCCCGACGGCCGATCCGCGGTGGGGCTCCAGGCGCTGCTGCCGATGGCCGGCGCGGGCGTGGCGATGAGCATGATGATGTTCATGCGCGGCTCCGGCTTCGCGGCGTTGGGCGCGGTCGTCATGGTCGTCGCGCTGGCCGCAGCCGGGGCGATGTACCTCACCCAGCTCGGTAAGGCCGGCCGGCAGCGCCGGGTGCAGCGCGAGCGGTACCAGGACTACCTGGAAGAGCTACGCGAACAGCTCCGCGAGGACGAGCAGCGCCTCCAGGAACAGGCGACGGTGCTGGACCCGCCGGTCGGCCGGCTGCTCGACGTGATCCGTAGCCCGGCGCGCCTGTGGGAGCGCCGTCGCGCCGACATCGACTTCCTGCGGGTACGGGTGGGCATGGGCGCGCTACCCGTCCGGCCGATCCAACTGCGCGAACAGAGCACACCGACGAACCCGCTCGATCCCTTCATGCGTCACGAGGCGCAGTCGCTGATGCGCCGCTTCGAACTGACGCCGGGGCTGCCGCTCCGGGTCGACCTGGACTGCGCCGGCGATGTCAGCGTGATCTCGCCGGACCGCGACGAGGTGGTCGCCCTCGCCAGCGCGATCCTCGTCCAGGTGGCCGCGTTCCACGCCCCGGACGACGTGACGCTCGCGATCGTCACCACGCCGGAGCGGGCGACGACCTGGGGGTGGGCGCGGTGGCTGCCGCACCTGCTCGACCGCGCCTCGATCGGCCCAAGCGGCCCGACCCCGCTGCTGGTCACCGCCCCCGAGACACTCGCCGAACTCCTCGCCGGGGATCTGGAGGAGCGGGCCACGAGCGCGCTCAAGTCGTTCCGCCACAACGCCGGACGGGCCGAGGCCCGTACGCGGTCGCGGCTGCTGGTCATCGACGACGCCCACGGGCAGGTGGCCCGTGCGCTGGCCAGCCCCGACCAGTTCGTGGGTCTCGGGAGCCTCGGAGTCACAGTGGTCCACCTGCTCGCCGACCGGCTGCACGAGCCCGGTGACATCTCCCGGCGGATCACCATCGACGGCGGTTCGCTCGTGCTGGAGGATCTCGCCGCGTCACCGCCGATGACAGTGGTCGGCGCTGTCGACGAGGTGCCGGTGCCCCTGGTGGAGGGCCTCGCCCGGGGGATCGCACCGCTGCGACTGTCGGCCGACTCGTACGACGACGGCACGGGCACCCCGCCGGCCGACTTCCAGGACCTGCTGGGGTTGTCCGATCCCACGAACCTGGACCTGGCCACGCTGTGGCGGCCGAGGGGGGAGCGTGACTTCCTGCGCGTACCGATCGGTGTCGACCCGGTGGGACGCCCGGTGTTGCTCGACCTGAAGGAATCCGCGCAGCTCGGCATGGGCCCGCACGGGCTGTGTGTCGGCGCCACCGGGTCGGGCAAGAGCGAACTGCTGCGGACGCTCGTCCTCGCCCTGGCCGCGAGCCACCCGCCCGAACGGTTGGCGATGGTGCTCGTCGACTACAAGGGTGGTGCGACGTTTGCACCGTTCGCCGAGATGCCGCACGTGTCCGGGCTGATCACCAACCTGGTCGCCGACGCCGCGCTGGTGGAACGGATGTACACAAGCCTCGACGGCGAGGTGCAGCGCCGCCAGCAGTTGCTGGCCGACGCGGGCAAGGTCACCGACATCGTCGAGTATCACCTGCTGCGCGCGGTGCAGGGCGAGCGCAGCATCCTGCCCCCGCTGCCGCACCTGCTCGTGCTCATCGACGAGTTCGGCGAACTGCTCGCCGCCAAGTCGGAGTTCATCGACCTGTTCCTCCGGATCGGGCGGATCGGCAGGTCCATCGGGGTGCACCTGCTGCTGTCGAGCCAACGGGTCGAGCAGGGCAAGATGCGCGGCCTGGAAAATTACCTGGCCTACCGCCTCGGGCTGCGCACCCTCACCGAGATGGAGTCCCGCACCGTTCTCGACACTGTCGACGCGTTCCAGCTGCCTCCGTTGCCCGGCAACGGGTACTTGAAGGTCGACGTCTCGATCTACCAGCGGTTCAAGGCCGCCTACGTGTCCGGCCCGCTCACCGACGGCGCCGACGCCGAACTCGCCCCGATCGTCGGCCCGCTGGCGAAGCCGATGCCGGTGTTCGGGACCGTCCGCAGGGACACCGACGACGTCCCCGAGGAGCCGAAGGCGACCAGGCGCACCACCGGCCCGACGCTGCTCTCGACGGTGGTCGAGCAGATGGCCACGAGTGACCAGCGGGTTCAGGCGATCTGGCTGCCGCCGTTGCCGGCCGCCCTCACCCTCGACCAGGTGGCCGGGGGGATCCGCAGCACCCCCGAGGGGCTCCGGCTGGACATCGCCGGGCAGTCCGAAACCGGGCTGCGGGTACCACTCGGACGCCTCGACGACCCGGCCCGTCAGTGGCAGGGTCCCTGGCTGGTCGACCTGGCCAGCAGCGGTGGCAACGCACTCGTGCTCGGTGGCCCCGGCACCGGCAAGACGACAGCGCTGCGCACCCTGGCGCTGGGTCTGGCCACGACCTACCGTCCGACCGACGTCGGCATCTACTGCATCGACCTGCTCGGCAACGGACTGTCGGGCCTGGTCGGGTTGCCCCACGTCGGCGGCGTCGCCGGTCGGGAGGACCGGGAGCGCATCCGCCGCACCGTCGACGAGGTGCACGCCATGCTCGCGCAACGCCAGCGGATCTACACCCAGCACCAGTTCGACACCATCGACGACCTCCGCGCCGCCGACGAACGCGTACGCGCGGAGGTCGGCTGTGTCGACGTGGTGCTGCTGATCGACGGGTACGGCCAGCTCAACACCGAGTTCGAAAGCCTCGAATCCAAGGTGCACGACCTGCTCGCCAGAGGCGGCCGCTACGGCATCCACGTGATCGGCACCGCCCGGCGGTGGAACGAGGTTCGCGCCGCCCAGCAGGTCGCCTTCGCCAACCGCATCGAGCTGCGGCTCACCGAGCCCGCCGAGTCCAGCATCGACGGCAGGCTGGCCCGGGGCATCCCGTCAGACCAGGCCGGCCGGGCGCTGACCAGCGGCAAGCTGTTCGCCCAGATCGCCCTGCCGCGCCTCGACGGTCAGCCGGATCCGGCGAACGCCGGCCTGGTCGCCGCGGCCGAATCGGTACGGGGATCGTGGTCGGGCCCGCTGCCACCACCCGTGCGGGTGCTCCCCGCGGTGCTCCCGCTGGCCGACCTCGCCGACACGCCGGCCGGGCACGGCGTGGTGCCCTTCGGCCGGTTCGAGAGCGACTTCACCCCCGCCGTGCTCGACCTCTTCGGTCAAGACCAGCACTTCCTCGTCCTCGGCGACCCCCGTACCGGTAAGACGAACCTGTTGCGGCTCGTGGCCGAGGAGTTGATGGGGCAGTACACCTCCGACGAGCTGGTGTTCGCCGTGTTCGATCCACGGCGAGGGCTCGCCGACGTGGTGCCCGAGACCTACCTCGGTGGTTACGCCACCAACGCGACGCTCGCCCAGCAGTTGTCGGCAGCGGTGTGCAAGGAACTCGCGACGCGGCAGCCGTCCGATTCGGCGCGGCCACGGATCGTGCTGCTCATCGACGACTACGACATCCTCGCCGCGTCGGCCAGCCAACCGCTCGGCGCGTTCGTCCCCTACGTGGCGGCCGCGCGCGACACCGGGCTGCACGTCGTGATGACACGCCGGGTGGCCGGCGCCTCGCGCGGCCTGTTCGAGCCGTTCCCACTGGCCGTGCGCGAGGCCGGTTGTCTGAGCCTGCTCATGTCCGGTGACCGCACGGAGGGGCAACTGTTCACGGGGGTCCGACCAACGGTCCTGCCGGTGGGGCGCGGCCAGCTCATCCGCCCAGGTCACCCCCCACGCATGACGCAGACCGCGTACCTCGGCGAGACCAAGGAGCACTGATGACGTACGACACGGTGGCCCTGTGCCGCTCAGAGCCCGACGCCGCCACGATGATCGGCGCCCTGGTCGCGGTTGGTTCCGACTTCAAAATGGACACTGTGGACTCGGCCGGGTTGGTGCAGTTGTTCGACCCTGCCGACGGTCGGTTGTTGCTGACCGTCGAGACCGCGCGGCTGGTACAGGTGCCGGGGGAGGCGGAACGGTTGCTCGGTGTCACGCTGGACGACTCCTTCGCCGGCAGGGTCTGGTGGGTGGAGAGCCGGGCGCCAGACGGCGACCCGCAGGCCGCCGAGCTGACCCGCAACTTCACCACCGCGCTGGTATCGATAACGGGAGGACTGACATGGGCGAACCGATGACCGGCGCGACCGACACGATCACCGACCGAGCCGTCGTCCTGCACCAGAACCGCGCGGTGGTCGGCCTCTCGCCCTGGCTCGCCGAAGCGGCCGTCGACGCGGTCCGCAACGGGCTACTGCTCCAACTCGTCACGCCGGCCGACGGCTCCATCACGTACCCGCTCGAAGTGATGCTGGCGCAGGCACAGGGGCAGTGGGTGGTGCGCGCCGGCGACCAGTACCGCGACGGGCTCACCGGGTTGCCCCTGCACTGGGACGGCCGATGCTTCTCGGCGTCCAACGGGTCGCCTGCCGGTGGTCCGCTGCCGACCGCCGTACCCTGGTCCGGCGGTCTGGAGATCCAGATCGTCACGCTGCACCCGGCCACCGAGGCCCTGGACCTCGGCGCCAGCACCGAGGCCGCCGTTCGCGCCCTCACCGGCAACGATCCGGTCGGGTGGGGCGTCGCCGAGCCGGTCACCGAGCGGTGGTCGCGCCGCGAGCTCACCTCGTTCTGCCGTACGCGGGCACCGGCACCATCCAGCGTGGCGATCGTCGGCGGAAGGCAACGTTCGGCGCTGCTCGGGGTCCTGACGGTCGAGCGGGTCGACGTCGGCGTCCGCGAACAGCTCCGACTCGCCGGCCCTCCGCTGTCGGAGGTCGACGAGGAGACGGTCGAGGCACTCGCCGAGAAGTTGGCGACGACAGTGCGCAGCATGATCGTGACCGTGCACCCAGGCCGCTCCGGCGGGCTACGGTCCAGCACGCCGAGCCTCCCCGCCCTGCCGCTGGGCATCCTGGTCGGCCGTCAGGAACAGGCGCTTGACTCCGAGCCGGAGATGGTCCCGGGTCGGGCGCTCGGCCGGGGTGCCCGACGCGCGTGGTGGTACAGGGTGGACAGAGGGCCGGGCGCCCCGTACGAGAACCTCACTGCGGTGTTGCGCAGGTACGGCCTGAGCACCGCCGGCCAGGGCGCCGGCTGACCGCCCCACGGGTGCGCCGGACGGCAGCGACCCCTGCCGTCCGGCATCGGGTGTTCAGCCCTGCACGACGTGGCTTCCGATCGGAGTGCCGTCCTCGGCCCAGCGCTGGCGGCTCAGCATCTTGCCCTGTTCGTCGAACTCGACACGGGTCGCGGGGCTGCCGTTGCGGTGCCCCTCCTCGTGGACGCCGACAGCCATGCCGTAGTGGGCGGTGCCCTCAGCCTTACGCTCGCCGGTCGGGTACCACTCGGCGGAGAGGCCGTCCTCGATACCCTTGAAGTGCGTGTTGAGAGCGATGATCTGACCCTGCGGCGAGCGCTCGACCACCTCGCCGGTGAACAGCTCGCCCTGGTAGGTCACCCGAAGGTCGTCCTCGGTCGCGACGTCGTCGTAGTCGACTCGCACAGTGCTTACTCCGGGATGAACTGGCTGCCAGGGTGGCCATGTTCGTGCATGCAGCGCGGCTAGGTCTAAGCGATTGCGGACGGCCTCCGCAGCCCTGAGGCCACGAAGGCCCTCCGAGGCTATGGGCCTTCCTCGGTCAGATTCCCCTGATCGTCCCAACGCTTTCGGCTTGCCGGCAAGTTGTGGTCGCCGAAAACAGTACATTCGGCGAGCTGACCATTCTTGTGCCACCGCCGCCATTCCCCGACGTTGCGACCGTAGTCGCGTACGCCTTCCTGCTTTTTTTGGCCATTCGAATACCAGATGATCTGAGGTCCGTGGGGAACGCCGTCGAAGTAGGTGGCGAGCTCGACAATGTTTCCCTCGGGGCCCATGGCTGCCACCTCGCCGGTGAACGGTTCATCACCGTGCATCACCCGAAGGTCGTCACCGACGTAGGTCTCTTTCTCGTCAACGCGCATCAGTCACTCCACGGAGGCTCGAACGTATCCATGCGCCGGTAGTCGCCAGGCGGGAACTGGTAGCGACCGGTGTAGCTCGGAACGCCCCGGAGTATACTGTTGCAGTTTCCGCAGGCTGGAGCCGGGTCGCCGGGCGAATGGTGACGTGCGTCGTCCAGCCAACGTGGGTCGAAACGCATTTCATCGAGGACGTCCCGGCCCAGTGGCGGTGGCTCTGAATCCGGTCCGTGTTCGCGTCTCCATTGCTCATCGTGCAATCGTTGACGCTCCCAAAGTAGCTCATTGGTCGCCTTGACCTCGGCGTGACGTAGCGGATTGTCGAAGTGCGCCCGCCCATCCAGCACCGCGTCCTTGAACACGATATCGCCCGCCTCGTTCCGGACTGCCTTGCCGGTCACCGGATCGAGGACCGGCGTCTGCGCGGCTTCGGTCTCCGATCGCATGACCGGGTGTTTCCACTCCGCCATGTCCAGGTAGTTGTCGCGTAGTAACGGATGCAGATTCTTCGGCGCGATCAGGTCAAGATCCGTTCCATTGACGCCTTCGGCGATCTTGCCTGTGCGGAGATCGATGGCGGTGGCGGAAACTGGGCCCTCGCCTCGTTCGCGCCCCGGGACATGTACGTCAGTTGCACGCTGCCGTGACAGGTCTTCCATGTAATCCCGGACGGGCTTTCCATCGATTTCGGTAATAATGCCGTCTCGAGTCGTCACTCGGCTGGTGTCATTTACGTCGATTTCATCGACGATGGAGCCCCGGCTCGGGTCTCGCGCGTATTCCGGATCCGTCACCTTGGGAGCAGGGCCCGGGTCCTCGGGTTCGGGGAAGTTCGGTGGGTTCTCCACACGCTGGTCACCCGCTGACGGCGGCTTGTAATCTCCCGCGTTGTCGGGCTCGGGCTGTCCACCCGACACGGGCTCGTCGTCCGCAGTCCTGTCGCCGCGTTCGTCGCCGGCCTTCTCTGCGGGCTTGTCGTCCGGATCGACGTCAGAATCCGAGTCGTTGCTGCCATCGTTGCGGGGGCCGTCGTCGGCATCCACGTCTTTGCCCGGGGTGGTGTCGTCCGGGACGTTGCCCGGGGTGGTGTCGTCCGGGACGTTGCCCGGGGTGGTGTCGTCCGGGACGTTGCCCGGGGTGCTGTCCTCCGGCAGGTTCCTGGCAGCTGGTGGGGTCTCTTCGGGAAGGTTCCTAGTGGGTGGGGTGTCGCCAGGGAGGTTGTTGCCGGCGGGGTTGTTGCCGCCGTCCATGTTCATGGTGTTGGGGGTGCGGTCGCCCGGCATCTCGACGTCGAAGCCGCGTGTGGTGGGCACGTCGCCCGCTATCGAGGGCACCAGCCCGAGCTGCGGAATCTGGATGTCGAACTTCTTGGCGAAGTTGATGGCGACCTCGCCCACGGTGGGGAGGTTGTCGAGCCAGTTGCCCGCACGGACCAGCCCGGCGCCGATGCGGGCGGCGGTCGCGCTGCCCCGGACGCTGTTGACGGCTGCGCCGGCGCCGCGCAGGCCGGAGCCGGCGCCCTTGGTGCCGACGACGGCGGAGACGATGTTGAAGGCGGCGAGGCCTCCGGCTCGGGATTTGTCCTCGCTCCACATGTCGTAGGCGATGATGCTCTTGCCCGCGTTGAGCAGGAGGTTGCCGGCTTCGCGCTTCTCCATGAACGGCATGCCGACGGTCTGGTCGATCACGATGGTGACCGGGTTGATGTAGATGGAGACCGCCCAGACGAACTTGCCGAGGCCCAACCATGACTGGCCGGCGGTGCCCCAGCTCCATTCGCCGGTGGTCGGGTCACGGCCGATCAGCCCACCGAGGTCTTCGAGCATGGTGACGAAGCCTTCACCGATGCCGCCGAAGAACGCGCCGACGTCACCGAGGAAGCCCCGGTCGTGTTCCTCGGTGCTGCCCCAGGGCAGCGCCCCGTCCTCACCGGCTGCCGCGTTGAGGGTGTTGGCGTCGAACCCGTACTCGCCGTCTTCGGCTTTGCCGTCGGCGTTGTCGGCCCGGTACTGGCGGCCACCGTAGAGGGCGTTGATGGTGTTGGCGCACTTGCGTTGCGCTTCGAAGAACGCGGCGACCTGCGTGTTCACCGCAGAGATCAGCCCGTTGTGCTTGTCGACCTTGCCTTCGTCCTCGCGCCAGTCCTCGTCGCCGTTGGTGGAGGCCACGAACTGTTCGGCTTGACCCTTGAGCGCGGCGAGTTGGGCCTTGATCTCCTTGACCTCGCTGGCGTACGTGGCCAGGGCGGTGCCGACGGCCTGGACGTCCTCGCCGACCGACGCTGACACGGTGCGGATCGGGCCGGAGGCAGCGAACAACTGCGCCGCCTCCGGCGCCTCGTAGACCGCAGCCAGCCCCTGCCAGGTGGTGTCGACCGCCTGGCCGGTGTTGGCGAAGTCGACGCCGGTGGTCTTGATCGTCTGTGCGTGGGTGGCCAACAACTCCATGTTGCCCGGGATCTGCGGGATCTCACCCGGATTGATCATCGTGGCACCGCCTGACGGCCCGGGCCCGGCATCGTGGCCGACGGGTCGGGTGCCGCCGAGGCGCTGCGCTGCGCGTTGGCTGCCATGTCCAGATCGCCCTGGACGTAGGCGTTCGTCGCCTGCGCCGCCGCATTCATGCACGCCCCCGTGCGAGTGAACACGAACTCAAGGTCCTTACGGATCGACTCCACGAAGCCCTGAAGCGCCTGCCCGACGATCTCCGAACTCGACTGGACGGCAGAACCCTCCAATGCCGAGTTGAAGTTCTTCATCTGCCCCTCGAACGGGGCGGCCGCGGCATGCGTGCGATTCAGGACATCACGCACTCCACCGGGGGAGATATCCCAGGCGCTCACGCTAGTGCTCCCTCGTCAACACTGGTAAGTAAAAGCCCGGCTCAGCCGATGGACTGCACCGCCGTGCGCGCCTTGGCCAACGTGGTCGTCGCCGTGTCGTCGTTCTTCACCATGGTGGTCTTGACCAGATCGATGATCGTGCGCACCTCACTCGCGGCGCGGTTCCACCGATCCTCGACCGTCCGGTACTCCTCCGAGACACCATCGGCCTGGAAGTCCGCCATCGCCGCCGAGACATCGGCGCTGCGTTGCGAGATCACCGCCTCCAACCGGGCGATGATCCCGGCGAGGTCACCCTGAACCTGCTGCGAGGTGCTCACGTCAAAACTGCGTCGGTCCGTGCTCATAACCTGCCCACTCCCCCCGGGATCAGCGGCTGCTCGAGAACCTGGCGGCGTCGAAGTTGGCGGTCCCCGCCGCCGACGACGCGTTGTCGGCCATCTCGGTGTCACCCTGACCGAACGCGGAATCCATTCCGCCCTGACCGCCGAGAATCGCACCCAACGCAGAATTCAACGCAGCGGTGATCGAATCAGCGTTGGCCTTGAACGAGTCGAAAGCCACCCGGCCCGCACCGTTGAAGTTGCCCTGCAACGGCTCGGCCGCGGCAATCAACTGCTTGATCAGACTCCCGAGATCATCTGACGACCCCTGAGTCTGCTTCGTGAGGCTGCCGAGAGTCTGCGCCCCCATGTCGAACTTCATGCCGCTCCCTCCCCGAGCCGGGATGAATAACGTTCGCGGTCAATGCTACGACACCTCTGCAACCCAGGCGGGTATGCACCGGGGACGATAGATCAATTTGGCGGTTGCTCAAGTCCCAGAAATGACAGCGCCCAATGGGGAGGCGCGCCCTGACCTACTCGCTCGGTGTGCCGCTGACGCAGGTGAGCACGCGGCCCTTGCCGCGAACGACGCTCGACCTGGTTCTCGCGAAGCCGTGAGCTTGGAGCAGCGACTCGGTAGCGGTGAGATTCGCGGTGGCGTGTGCGGCGCTGGGCCGCTCGCCGAAGACGTAGAGCTGCCCACCGGGCGCGAGCAGGCTCCGCACCCGGTCGACGTGCTGGGTCGCGTCGCCCAACCAGAAAAGACTGACGTTCACCGCGAAAATCGTGGTGAAGCGGTGGGCGGCGAGGTCGGCCGACTCGAATCCGGCACATCGGATCTCGGCCCTACCTGCGTCGATGTGGCGCTTGTTCCGTTCGACGGCGAGTCGCACCATCGTCGCCGAGCGATCGACGGCGATGATCCGGCCGGTCCTGAGCTGGTCGGCGATCAGGGAGACGGCTGCTCCTCGACCGCAACCGATCTCCAACACCTGATCGTCGGGTGCGACGGCCATCGTCTGGACCGCCCAGCGTTGTCGGTGCGCTGCGCTCTCTCGCACCGGTTCCTCCAACGAGGGGGCATCGTCACCGCTGGTGGAAGCCGGACGGCGGTTCGGCAGAGCGTGCGTCCCATCCTCACTCGTGGTGTTTGCTCTGCTCACGCATCTGATTCCACCCTGCCGGACGGTTCCGCGCACCGTGTCCTCGGTCACCGGTGGCGGGATAACGCCGTTCAGTGCGCGGGCACCGGTGCGATGTCCGGAAGATCGTCCGCCAGGGCCGGGACGTGCTTCGGAGCGCCGGCGTTCACCATGACCGCCGACACCAGAGCTGCCGCGACCACGAACCCGACGGCGACCCAGTAGGCGACCGAGTAGCCGTGCATGAGCGACTCGTTCCGGGCCCCGGGGCCACCGTGCGAGACCAGGTAGGTGGCGGCCGAACTGGTCGCGATGGTGTTCAGCAGTGCCGTGCCGATCGAGCCGCCGACCTGCTGCGAGGAGCTGATCATCGCGGAGGCGACACCGGCGTCCCGTGGCTCGACACCGTGGGTGGAGATGCTCATCGCGGGCATGAACGCGGTGCCGATGCCGAGCCCGATCACCGCTTCGGCGAACGCGATCTCCAGGAAGCCGCTGTCCGCGCGGAGCAGGGCGAGCAACACGAGGCCGACCGCGGTGACGAGGTAACCACCGACCATGATCGGCCGAGGGGCCATCCGGTGCGCGAGTCTTGCACCGATCTGCGTGGCTCCGACCGCCTGCGGCACCGCCATCGGCATGAAGGCCAGACCAGCCATGACTGGCGACCATCCCTTGACCTGCTGGAAGTAGTAGCTCAGCAGGAGGAACATCCCGAACATGCTGACGATGGCAAGACCAACCGAGAGGTACGCGGCGGCGCGGTTGCGTTCGGTCAGGACGCGCAGCGGCAGCAGCGGAGACGTGACCCGGGTCTGCACCACGACGAAGGTCGCCAGCAGCAGCACGCCAGCGGTGAACGACCCGATCGTCACGCCCGCCGACCAACCGTGGCTCTCGGCGACACCGAATCCGTAGACCAGGCCGACGAGCCCGAGGCTTGCCAGCAGGACGCCGGGGATGTCGAGACGGGCGCGGTGCCGCTCGCTGTCGTCGTGGACGGTGCGACTGGCGCCGAGGATCCCGATGACCGCGATCGGAACGAGCACGAACATCGCGAAACGCCAGTTCAGATATTGAGTGAGCAGGCCGCCGACGATCAGGCCGACCGCCCCACCGGCGATCGAGACCGCGCTGAACACGCCGAACGCCTTCGCGCGTTCCCTCGGTTGGGTGAAGGACAGGGAGAGCAACGAGAGTGCGGCTGGCGCGAGCAGGGCCGCGAACACGCCTTGCAGCGCTCGGGCGGTCAACAGCATCGCGGCGTTGGCGGCCAAACCGCCGATGGCCGAGGCGATGGCGAAACCGCCAAGTGCGATCAGGAAGATGCGCTTGCGCCCGACCATGTCGCCGATCCGGCCACCGACCAGCAGCAGGCCGCCGAAGGCCAGACCGTACGCGGTGACCACCCACTGCCTGCTCCCGTCCGTGAAGTGCAACGCCTGCTGGGCGGAGGGAAGCGCGATGTTCATGACGGCGCCGTCGAGCACCACCATCAGTTGGGCGATGGAGATGAACAGCAGGGCTCTCCATCGCTGCGACTGTGAAGCGGCGTGACGTGTAGGCATGACTGTCCCTTAAGAGTTATTTGAAGGTATTCGAACGACGCACCAAAGCTAACTATTTTATGGAACGATTACCAAAGAATGTGCCTGCGGTTACGGCCGCACGGCGGTCGGCGCGGGCCCCGGTGTCGAGGGTGACAGCCGGTTTGGCCGGATTCTAGAAGGCTCGACTCCGGCCTTGTGAGGACTGTTACTTTGTCGACCGTTCCAGAAATGACTAGCGTTCCCTCGCGAAGCCCTGCGGACTGCCGGGGCTCAACACATCGAGTGAAGGCGAAGCGGAATGTCCGGACGGTTGGATTCGAAGGTGCTGGTCGTGACCGGCGGTACGCAGGGCATGGGCCTGGCGTTCGCGCAGCGGGCGGCCAAAGAGGGTGCCCACGTCGTCATCGGCGCCCGGGACAAGGACCGGGGCGAGGAGGCGGCCGCGCAGATCAGGAGCGCGGGCAGCAGCGCCCTGTTCGTGCCGACCGACGTGACGGTCGAGGAGGAGATGGCGCGGCTCGTCGGCACCGCGGTGTCGGAGTTCGGGCGGTTGGACGGCGCGTTCAACAACGCCGGCGGCGGCCCGATGGCCAGCGTTCGCGCGACCGAGAGCGAGGACTGGCACCTGTCGCTCGCCCTCAACCTGACGAGCGTGTTCTACGGCCTCAAGTACGAGCTGCCGGCAATCATCGCCTCCGGCGGTGGCGCGATCGTCAACAACGCCTCCGTCTCCGGCGTGAAGGGTGACGGGACCCAGGCCGCCTACAACGCGGCGAAGCACGGCGTCATCGGGCTGACCCGCTCGGCGGCCCACGATGTGGCGCGCTCCGGTGTACGGGTCAACGCCCTGGTCACCGGCCTGATCGACACGCCGCTCTGGCAGGGCGTCGTCAACCAGGCCCCGGAGATTGCTGAGCGCTACCTGTCGGCGCAGCCGACCGGGCGGGCCGGCACCTCCGACGAGGTCGCCGCGCTCACCACGTTCCTGCTCAGCGACGAGGCCACCTTCATCAGCGGTGCGTCCATCGCCATCGACGGTGCCCTCACCGCTTGAGGCGCCGAAGGTCGCTCCGGGGCGGTGGCTCGAGCGGCCACCGCCCCGGACCAGGCAGTGCGTCAGACGATCCGGTAGGCCCGCTGGATCGTCTGCGTGACCGTGTTGCCGGCGGTGTCGGTGGCGGTCAGCCGCAGCGACACGAATCCGGCCCGTCGCGGGTGGCTGATCAACGCGAGGTTCCGGAGCACCGGCAACGCGACCCACGTGCGGCCGTCGTCGAACGACGCGGACACCCCGAGCGTGCGGTTGGCCGCCGCCTTCGAGTCAGCCTGCCGGTCCAGCGTCACCGGAATCGTCATGATCCGGCCCGCCCGGGCCGTGTTGGTGTCGTCGAGCACGGGCATCGGCCGGACCGTCGTCAGTGGCAGCCGCTGTGGCGACGCCGTGTACGCCGAGGTGAAGGTCCAGGCCACCGAGACCGACGTCGACAGGGTGTCCGGGGCGCCCCGGGTGGTGGTCGCCTCGAGACGGTAGGCGGCCTTGGCGGCGGGTACCGCGAACTCCGCCCACGGGCTGTCCGAGGTGCCGATCTCCTTACCGTCGCGCAGCAGGCGGATCTGCATCGGCCGGTCGTCGCGGCTCGCCGGGCGGCCCATGGCGTCGCCGAACAGGGGCAGCGCCGCGACCGAGATGGTGTCACCGTCGCGGCCGGCGTACCCCAGGGGTGCGAGGGCCGGGGCCTGGGCCACGGTGGGACCGAAGGGCGCCGCGTTCCAGGTCTGGGTGTACGACCTCCCCGCCTTGAAGGTCGACTCCTGGAGGGTGCTGTTGTCCCCCTCGACGAGGGTGGACGTCCAGGTGATGCCGCCGTCGGTGTTGTAGTACTCGGTGCCGTGGAACGGCAGGTCGACCGGAGTCCTCGAACCGATCGGGCCGGAGCCGCCGGGTGCCGAGGCGCGGTGGAACCGGGTGGCCGTCGTCGTGGTGGACTGGCTGCGGTAGGTCGTCCGGACGGTGGCGAGGTTCTTCGGTGACAGCTTCCTGGCCAGGCCCGTGAACATGTCGCCCTGCCGGACGTACGCCAGGTCGTAGGTGTAGGGACTGTTCCGGAAGGTGCCGTCCGGGCCCGGCCGAGCGAGCCCGACGCCCAGTGTGGCGGTGAACTCGGGTGCGGTGACGGCCGGTCCGATCCGGCCGAAGAAGACGTCCGCGAAGGACGCCCCGCTGAGTTGCACGCCCGGATAGCGGAAGCCGTCGTCCCAGTTGGCGCTCACGTTGATCGAGGTGGCTGCGGCGTCGCGCTCGGGCACGGTCACCGCTACCGGCTTGGCGCTCCGTGCGTCGACCGCCTCGGTGACCGGACCACGGACGTCCAGCACCGGCTGGACGAGCATGGTCGAGACGGCACCCTCGTGGATGGTGCTGTACAGCGCGTAGCGGCCCTTGGGAAGCCGGAGGGTGCCGCCACCCGGGGTCGCGGCGAGGGTGCTGAACTCTCCGGTGGTCAGGTTCGCCGCCACCGTCGTGTACTCCGTGGCGGGCTTGCCGTTCCGGCCGGTGTGGTCGAGTCGTACGTCGTAGCTCTCGATCTCGCGGTTGAGCACGAAGGGCGTCCGTACCCGCAGGTCGCCGGCGCCGGTCGCGGTCAGCGCCCCCTGGTAGACGCCGTCCGGGGCGTCCACCCGGGTGTCCACGGTGATCGTCGCCTCGGCGCGGCCACCGGCCGGTACCACGAGCGTGGCCGGGCTGACGGTGAGCATGCCGGCCGGAGCGGGGGCGACGGCCAGGGTCAACGTGACCGGGGCGCTTCCCGTGTTGCGGTAGCCGACGACCTGGGTGAGCGGGGTGTCGTCGGCGTGCGGCCAGCGTTGGACGGGGAAATCGATGGCGGCGACGTCGGCGGCGACCGGCTGGGCGACAGCCCGCGCGATGTCGACACGGCCGGCGCCCTGCTCGTAGATGGTGTCCTCGCCGGTCGGCTTGGCCGAGTCCATGAGGGCGGCCTTGAGCTGTGGGCCGGTCCAGTCCGGGTGCTGCCCGGCGAGGATGGCGGCGGTTCCGGCCACGTGCGGGGTCGCCATCGACGTACCCGACATGGTGGCGTAGTCGCCGCCGGGGGCGGCGGCCACGATGTCGACGCCGGGCGCGCTGATCTCGGGCTTGATGTGGTTGTCGCCGACGCGCGGACCCCGGCTGGAGAAGTAGGCCCGCTGGTCGTCGGCGTCGACGGCGGCGACGGCGAGGGCGTCGTCGGCGGAGGCCGGCGAAGAGATGGACTTCGGCTTGCCCTCGTTGCCGGCCGCCACCACGAAGAGGGTGCCGTGGCGGTGGCTCAGTTCCTGGACCGCGGTCTCCAGCGGGTCGAGACCGGGTGCGTCGGTGCCGCCCACGCTCAGGTTGACCACCCGTGCCTGCGGCGCGAGCCACTGCATGCCGGTGATGATGTCCGAGTCCTGGCATTCCGTGGTGGCGCAGACCTTGCCGACCAGCAGCTTCGCTCCCGGTGCCACACCTCGGTACCTGCCGCCGGACGCGGCACCACTGCCGACGATCGTCGACGCCACGTGGGTGCCGTGGCCGACCGCGTCGCTCGGGTCGTTCCCGCCGGTGAAGTCCCGGACCTCGGTGAGGTGCCCGGCGAAGTCGGGGTGGTCGGCGTCGATCCCGGTGTCCAGCACGCCGACGGTGACGCCGGTTCCGTCGAATCCTGCCTGCCAGGCAGTCGGTGCGCCGATCTGCGGCACGCTGCGATCGAGGGAGACCTTGCGCTTGCCGTCCAGCCAGACGTGGGTCACTCCGGCGGCGAGGGTGCGCGCGGAGGTCGTACCTCGGGTGAGCGAGGTCCAGAGCGTGACCCGGTCGTCGCGGTCCGCCCGGACCGCGAGCGCGTGCGCGGCCGGCAAATCGGCCCGGACCCGCCCGTCACCCTCGGCGGTGGCGGTCCGCGCCTGCGCCGGCCTGTCCTCGGGGTACGCGACCAGCAGCGGCAATTCGGCTGCCCGGTCGTCGTAGCCGAATTCGCCGAGCGCGGTGAGGTCGAACAGTCGCCGGTCGAGCCGGCCGTCGCGCAGCAGTGGCATCGCGTCGACCGGGACGACGTACTGGTGGCCGTCCTCCCGGCTGCTCACGAAACGCATCCCGGCCCGCCCAGGTCCTCGCTGGATCTCCGGGTGACCTGTCGCGTCCAGCGACACCCGGTCGCCGGTGATCAGGGTGAACGTCCCGGAAGTGCCGGAGACCGCAGCGGTCGGCTGCTCCTGCGCGCTCGCCGGTTGGGCCGTCAGGCCCGCCGTGACCAGCACGGTCGCGAGTACGCCGGCTGTCAGGGCGCGTCGTTGCCGTCGTCGCACATCGTCCTCTCCGCCACGGGCCTCTCCCGGGGCGGCACGATGACGTCTGGCCCGGTCGTCAGGTTGATCACTGCGGTGTGACGCTGGTCACAAAATCCCCCCGCGCTGCTCGGGCCGGTCCACCCCGGCGGGTTGCATGCGGGCGGTGACCAGGGGACGAGGCGCGGGAGGGCACCGGTCGGATGCGTGATGCCGAGGAGTTCGACGCCCTCTACGCGGCCTGCGCGGGTCGGGTCGTCGGTCACGTGTACGCGCTGACCGGCAACCGTGCCGAGGCGGAGGACGCTGTCGCGGAGGCGTTCATGCGCGCCTGGCAGCGTTGGCGGACGGTCCGGGAGACGGACAGCCCGGAGGCCTGGGTCCGCCGGGTGGCCTCACGGATCGCGGTGAGCAGTTGGCGTAAGGCGTTCAACCGGGTACGCGCCCATCGTCGGGCTGCCGTCGACCAGGGTGTGCCGGGTCTGAGTGAGGACCACGTCGCGCTGTTGCAGGCGCTCCAGCGGTTGAGCGCCAACGAGCGCCGGGCCGTCGTGCTGCACCACCTCAACGACCTCAGCGTCGCAGAGGTGGCAGCGGAGATGCAGGCGCCGGTCGGGACGGTGAAGACGTACCTCGCCCGTGGGAGGAGAGCGATGGCCGGGCTGCTGGCCGACGAGCACCAGGAGGAGACCTCCCATGGCTGATCCGCGCGACGACCTCGCGGCGATCGCCGACGAGGTCCGGCGAGTCGCCACGCTGCCAGGGGCCCAGACGTTGCGCCGTCGCAGCGATCAGCGCCGGCGACGCCGGGTAACCGTCGGCACCGTGGGCCTGGCCATCGTGGCTGTCGCCGCTGGCACCGCCCTGGTGCGGGCGCGTGCCGACGTCGAGCCGCCGGTCGGCGGTCCGGCGAGTCAGGCCCCACCGTCTGTGGTTCCGTCCGCGACCGCCTCGGCCGGACCACAGGAGATCCTCGCCGGTGAGCGTCAGGTCCGCATCGTGGTGCCGGGCATGAACGGCGCCGCGTTGGCGATCAGCGTTGGCACCGACCAGGTGCGGGCCATCAGCGAGCCGGGCGTCGACGACGCGGTTCGGTGGGTGCTCCGCCCGCAGGGGGACAGGTACCGGATCGTGCTGGCCGCACCGTCCGGCGGCGGTGAGGTCTGCATGACAGTCATGCACGACGCCGCGCCGGGGAGCGTACGCGGCCGGGCGTGCGACGCGGCGGCCTCGACGCAGCTCTTCCGGATCGACCAGGTCGCCGACGGGAGTTACTCGATCTTCCAGGGCAAGCGCTACGTCCAGGTGGTCGACGGCACCAATGCTCTGGTCCCCGACCTGCCCGAGGGCCTGACCACCACGTACGAGTTCGAGGACCGAGGGCCGAGGTAGGCCGCTTCCGCCGTTCAGAGCCAGACCACGATCCCGGTCAGGTCGTTGAGAACGGCGGCCACGCCCGCCCGGACGGCGGCGGCGCACCTTTCTCCGGTGAACGAGGCCGGGTCGTAGGTCGACGACGCCCCGAGCCCTTCGCCACGGAACGACGCGCCGTCCCAGTCGACGGCTGTGACGTTGTGGGTGGGCTCGGCCAGTTCCGCGCCCACCACCAGGAACTTCTCGTCGAGGTGGCTCGGGGTTACCAGCGCGAGGGGGTCGATGAGGTCGTTGCCAGCGCTGACGATGAGGTCCGGACCCATCTCCATGGCCTTGGCGATGCGGGAAACGGCGTCGTGTGCGTTGCCGACGACGATCGTCCGGAGGTCGACGTGCTCGTCGTCCGCCCACTCCTTGACGGCCGTCACGAGGGCCTTGGTCGGGGCGTCGTCGCCGGCAGTCAACAGCACCACCCGGTAGTCCTTCGGCGGGTGGACGCCGTCCCAGGAGCCCGGCTGTGGAGTGATGGTCGCCTCCGGAGCGGGCTTCGTGGAGGGGTCGACGAACCCGGGGCCGAGAGTGCCGATGGCGCTGGGCGCCGGACGCGGCTGGGACCAGTCGTCGCCGGAACTGCAGGCGGTGACCAGCGCGGCGGTCGCGGCCAACATGGCAACGGCCCGAAGCGGGGGGCGCAAGGTGATCGTCCTCCGGATGGTGGCGGGGGGTGCGCGTACTTTCTCGTATTCCTATCGCAATTCCGGCCGACGGCAATCTGCGGGTGCCGGTTCGGGGATTTTGTTTTCCGGTGGTTCGTCGGCGCGCGGGTTGGTGTTCACCCACGGCATGCAGCGTGCACTGGCCAACCGAGGGAGTCGCATGTTGGGCCGCGTCCGCCGCACCGTTATCGTCACCGCTGTCGGGATCGCCGCAGCGGTGATCCCGTTTTTGGGCGCTCACGCGGCGTCCGCGCACGGTTTCTCGTCGACTGTGTACACAAAAATCACAGCGGGAGATGAGGGTCACATTCGCACGACGGTCGAACTTGAATACGACCTCCTCGTCGTGTCCGCCGCCGATTCCGGTGGCGACGATCCGCTCTTCCAGGCGGGAACCGCCGCATTCGAGGCGGGTGACTCCAGCGCCCAGGCCGCAGCCCTGAAGAGCCACGCGTCGACGGTCCTCGGGTATGTCTCCGACCGCTTCTCGGTCACGTCGGGGAGTACGGCGTGCCGGCCGACCCAGGTGAGCGACGCGACGATCGGCGAGCGCGACGGCGTGCCGTACGCCGGTCTGCTGCTGGACTGGACCTGCGCCCAGCGGGTCGACGAGCACGAGGTTCGCAGCGACCTCTTCCCGGACGGCGAGGGCTACGTCAAGGGCACCAAGACGATCGTCACCTATGAGATCGACGGCCGTACGGGTAGCGCGGCGCTCGACGCGGCCCACCCCTCCTTCTCGACCGGGCAGGCGTGGTACGACCGGTTCGGGGAGTTCTTCCTGCTGGGCGCCGAGCATCTGCTGTCCGGGATCGACCACATCCTGTTCCTGCTGGCGCTCATCGCCGGGTCGCGGCGGCTTCGCGAGATCGTGCTCGCCGCCACCAGCTTCACCCTGGCGCATTCGGTGACGTTCATGCTGGCCGCCCTCGGACTGGTCGAGGTGCCGGCGACGATCGTGGAGCCGGTGATCGCGTTGTCCATCGCCGTCGTCGCAGGTTGGCACTTGTGGGGGATCTGGCGGCGGGGCACCCACGCGGCCGACCTGGAGACGCCCGGGCACGGGCACTTCAGCCTGGATCGGGCCGGCTGGATCCGCCTCGGCGTGGTGTTCTGCTTCGGTCTCGTGCACGGGCTGGGCTTCGCCGGCGCGTTGGGCATCGACGAGGCGTGGTCGTGGACCCTGCTGTGGTCGTTGTTGGTGTTCAACGTCGGCATCGAAGTTGTGCAGTTGAGCATTATCGCGATCGTCTTCCCGCTGTTGCTCGTGCTGCGTCGCCGTGCGCCGAAAGCCGGTATCTGGGCGACCGGAGCTGTTTCGGGGGCGGTGTCCATCATGGGGCTCATCTGGTTTGTGCAGCGCATTTCCGGGTCCTGAGTAAGGCTAAGTAGTTCGTGAAGTGCAGTCTTTCGCAAGATCACGTTCATGATCGGTTCATCGGGCGGCGAAAGCGTGGATCCGCTTCCCCAGTGTCGGGTGAAGAAACATCCATTTCTCTATTTGAAAAGGGAACAATGTCGATGACATTGAGCACCTCGACACGGGCCTCCGGGCTCGTGCGGCGGCGCCTGGTCGCCGGAGTCGTCGCCGGCTTCCTGGGAATGGGAGCGGCCCTCGGCAGTGGCCTGACGGCCACCGCGAGTGCGGCCGAGTCCACCACGATCAGCAGCGTGATCCTCGGCGTCGGCGCCAACGAGACCCAGCGCATCGTGACCTGGTACTCCTCCGCCGACACCGCGCAGAAGATCCAGCTCGCCCCGACCGCCGAGATCGTCAACGGCGAGTTCCCGGCCGGTGCCGTGAGCTTCGACGCCGTCGGCGCGGCGAACACCTCCACCACCGGGTTCAGCCGGCACGCCACGATCAGCAACCTGCGCGAGAAGACGGCGTACTCGTACCGGGTCGGCGCCGAGGGCAGCTGGTCCCCGACGTACGCCTTCAAGACGCAGGACTTCGAGGGCGACTACGACTTCCTGTTCTTCGGCGACCCCCAGATCGGCTCCTCCGGTGACCGGCTGAAGGACCAGGCCGGCTGGGAGGACACCCTGAAGGTCGCGACCGCGGCCAATCCGAACGCGGAGCTGCTGGTCTCCGGCGGCGACCACGTCGAGTCCGCCAACGACGAGGGTCAGTGGACCTCGTTCATGGCGCCCGACCAGCTGCGTCAGTACCCCGTCGTCGCCACCATCGGTAACCACGACGTCGGCGGCAAGTCCTACGAGCAGCACCACTTCACCCCGAACACCGACCGCACGGCCCCGTACTACGACAACGGGAGCCCGGCGGGCACCAAGTCCGGTGGCGACTACTGGTTCGTCTACAAGGACGTGCTGTTCATCGACATCAACAGCAACAGCTACAAGCTGCCGACCGACGGCAGCAACGCCGGTGACGCCGCGCACGTCGCGTACATCACCGACGTGGTCAACAAGCACGGCTCCGAGGCCAAGTGGAAGGTGCTGGTCTACCACCACTCCATCTACTCGCCGGCCAGCCACGCGACCGACACCGACAACAAGCAGCGGCGGGAAGACTTCACCACGGCCTTCTCGAACCTCGGCATCGACATGGTGCTGCAGGGCCACGACCACAGCTACTCGCGCAGCTACTCCATCAAGAACGGCCAGAAGGAGAACCCGGCCGAGAAGCCGGGTGCCGCCGACGTGTTCCCCGGCCCGGGTGGCGTCATCTACGTGACCGCCAACTCGGCCTCCGGCTCGAAGTACTACGACATCAAGAAGCCGGACACCACCGGCACCGGCATCCGTGGCAACGGCCCGGACCCGCTGGACCCGAACAAGTACTGGTACAACTCCGTGCAGAACCAGGAGCACGTCCGCAGCTACGTCAAGGTGCAGGTGCGCGGCGACAAGCTGGTCCTGGCCAACATCCGCAGCGGCACCTGCGCGGCGCCGAACGCGTCGGTCGAGAACGGCCTCTCCTGCGTCAACACCCCCGAGGGTCAGCCGGTCGGTTCGATCGTCGACAACGTGACGGTGCACCCGTTCAACGGTGACGGCCAGTCCATCCAGGTGAACGTGCCGAACCCGGCTCCGGGCGAGTTCGGTTGGACGATCGACGGCTACAACGGCCTGGTGGACCTGGGTACCGCGCAGGAGCGCAACGGCACCTACTTCCAGGCGAACGGCAAGATCAACCCGATCCTCGTGTCGGACAGCCGCCGCTCGCTCGCCCCGTGGTCGATCTCGGCCAACGTCGGTGACTTCCAGGACGCCGAGAAGACCTTCTCGGGCTCCTACCTGGGCTGGACCCCGTACGTGCTGGACGCCGGAGCGGGTGCCGAGGCCGGCGCGCCGATCCTGTCGTCCTACGACGACCAGGGCAAGGGCCTCTCGGTCTCCAGCGCCCTCGGTGCGGCGGCCCAGGGTCACCCCCGGGGCGGCGCCAAGCTCGGCGCTGACCTGGACCTGAAGATCCCGGACAGCATCGCGAAGGGCAGCTACCGCACCACCCTCACGATCACTGCGCTGAGCAGCTGACCGGACCGCTCCATTCGGCGGGGTAGGCACCTTCGGGGGCCTACCCCGCCACCCATTTGCACTCCTCCCAAGATCACCTCAAGGAACCGACATGTACCCGTCCGTAACGCGCTGGAAGACACTCCTCCGTACGACCGCACTGTCAGTGCTCGCCGCCGTCGCGGCCGTCGGTGTCGGTGCCGTCCCCGCCTCGGCGGCGGAGGGCAACGTCGCCTGGACGGTCCGGACGGCCTCCAACAGCTACGGCGAGGCCCGGTCCAGCTACAGCTACAACGTCAATCCCGGTGGCGCCGTCGACGACGCCATGGTCGTGGCCAACCGGGGTCCCGCGCCGCTGACCCTTTCCGTGTACGCGGCCGACGGCTTCACCACCGACGCGGGCCAGCTTGACCTGCTCACCAAGGACAAGAAGTCCGTCGCCATCGGTGCCTGGGTGAAGGCGAACGCCGCCAGTGTCGTGATCCAGCCCGGAAAGACCGCACAGGTTCCCTTCAAGATCAGCATCCCGGAGAACGCCACCCCCGGTGACTACGTCGGCGGCATCCTCACCGCGCTGACCCAGGCCGACCAGGCCGAGGGCATCAACGTCGACCGTCGCCTCGGTATCCGGATCAAGTTGCGGGTCGGCGGCGAGCTGAAGCCGAACCTCGCGATCGAGGACCTCCACGTCACGTACGCCGGCTCGTCGAACCCGTTCGCCAAGGGCGACGCCACCATCACCTACAAGGTCCACAACATCGGCAACGCCGCCCTGTCCGGGCAGCAGGGGGTGACGGTCTCGGGTCCGTTCGGCCTGCTGCGGGTACGGGCCGCCGACATCGCCGCGCCGCCGGAGCTGCTGCCCGGTGAGAGCTGGAAGGTGACAGTGCCGGTGCACGGGGTCGCTCCCACCATCTCGCTGGCCGCGACCGCGACCCTCACCCCGCTGCTCACCGACGCCTCCGGCTCCACCACCTCGCTCAAGCCGGTCCAGGTCACCGCGCACGGCTGGGCCCTGCCGTGGATGCTGGTGCTGGTGCTCGTCGTACTGATCGCGGTGCTCGTCGGCGCGTACCTGTACCGGCGCCGCAACCGGACGCAGCGCAAGGTGCGCGAAGACGCCCGCGTACGCGACGCCGTCGAGCAGGCGCTGCGGGGTCAGGAGCCACGGACGTCCTGACCGCTGCCTCCGTCACCGCCGCCGACCGTGGTCGGCGGCGGTAGCCGTCCTCGCGGTCCGCCCGCCTTTCCCGCTCCGCCCCGGCTACGCCCGTCACTCCACGCCGACAGCAGCCGGTCGCCCTTGTGGGTGAACGACGCTCAGCCCTGGACCGCGCCTGTGCCCGAGCCGGCATGCTGCGACGGGAACGCCGGCACGGAGAGGGAATCCACATGGTTGACGGGGATGTGCCAGAGCGGATGCAGGCCGCGGCCTTCGACGAGTTCGGTGGGCCGGAGGTGATCACGCTGCGGAAGCTGCCGATCCCCGAGGTCGCCGACGACGAGGTGCTGATCAAGGTCTTGAGCGCCGGCGTGGGGGTGTGGGACGCGTACGAGCGGCAGGGCATCCTCGTGCCGGAGGGCTCCTCCCTCCCGATCGTGCCCGGCTCCGACGGCGCCGGGACCGTGATCGCGGCCGGCAGCAAGGTGTCCAACGTCGCGGTCGGAGAGCTGGTCTACGTCTCCGCCACGACCCGACCGAAGGGCGGCTGCTACGCCGAGTACGCGGCCGTCAAGGCGGAGTACGCGGCGAAGGTGCCCGACGGAGTGCCGGCCGAGCACGCCGGTGCGATGCCCACCGACGCGCTGACCGCGTTGGCCGGGCTCGACACGCTCAGCCTGTCGGCCGGCTCGTGGTTGCTGATCTTCGGGGCGAGCGGCGGACAGGGTCACCTGGCGGTGCAGTTGGCCAAGCGCCAGGGGCTGAACGTCATCGCCGTGGCCTCCGGGGCGGACGGCGTCGCGCTGGTGACCCGGCTCGGTGCCGACATCTCCCTCGACGGCCACGGCGACCTGGACGACGTGCTCGCCCGGATCCGGGACGCGGCACCGGCCGGAGTGGCCGCCATCCTCGCGATGGCCGGCGGTGCGACAGTGGACCGGCTCACCGAGACGCTCGTCGACGGCGGCGTGGTCGCGTACGCCCACGGGGTGCAGCCGGAGCCGAGCGAACGCCCCGGCGTCGTGGTCCGGGCGTACGACGGCGAGTCGAACCCCCGGCAGTTGCAACGCCTCAACGAACTCATCGAGGCGGGACCGTTCGTGGTGCACGTCGCGGAGACGTTCCCACTGGGCAAGGTGCGGGAGGCACACAAGCGTCTGCAGACCTCCTACGCGGGGAAGCTCCTGCTCACGGTGGCCTGAGACGTCAGTGCGTGCGCTGCTGCGGCACGCGTACCGATGCCATGCCGGCTGCGGTCGCGGCCTGAATGCCCAGGTCGGTGTCCTCGAAGACCAGGCACGACTCCGGGGGTACGCCGAGGTGCTCCGCCGCGAGCAGGAACGCCTCCGGGTCGGGCTTGGCCCGCGTGTAGTCGTCGGCGCAGACCAGCACGTCGAACCGGTCCAGCAGGCCGAGCGCATCGAGGGAGGCGGTGACCGAGGCGCGGGTGCTGCCGGAGACGACAGCGAACGGGACCCGCCGGTGCGCGTCGTGGATGTGCGCCAGCACGTCGGGCACGGCGGCGAGCTGCGGCAGCAACTCCTGGTAGATGCGCTCACGGTTCTCGACGACCGTCGCCACCGGCATCGCCAGACCCTGCTGCTCGTTCAGGGCGACGATGATGTCGGCGGTCGGCCGGCCACCCCAGGCGTAGAAGAGCTCCTCGGGGAACTCGCAGCCCCATTCCTCCAGGGCCCGCTGCCAGGCCACGTAGTGCAGCGGCATCGAGTCGACGATCGTGCCGTCGCAGTCGAACAGGTACGCGGCGAACTCACCGGGAGGCAGAGGCAGACTCACCCGGGGAAGGGTACAGCTCACTCGGTCGTGACAGCTCTGAGCCGGCCGAGCAGGTACGCCCGCTCCGGCTCGGTGCCGACCAGCGCCAATGCGCTGCGGTACGCCTCGGCCGCCTCGTCGTACCGGCCGAGGCGGCGCAGCAGGTCGGCCCGCGCCGCCGGATAGGGATGGTGACCGCGCAGGTGCGGATCGTCGGCCAACCCGTCGAGCAGGGCGAGCCCTGCCTCGGGCCCGTCCCGCATGGCCACCGCGGCGGCCCTGTTCAACGCGACGATCGGCGACGGCACCAGGTCGAGCAGCACGTCGTAGAGCGCCACCACCTGCGGCCAGTCGGTGCTCGCCACGTCCGCCGCCTCGTCGTGCAGGGCGGCGATGGCAGCCTGCACCCCGTACGGGCCGGGGGCGGGGCCGGTCAACGCGACAACGACCAGCCCGCGCCCCTCCTCGATCATCGGGCGGTCCCAGCGTCCACGATCCTGCTCGTCCAGGAGGATCATCGCGCCGTCCGGTCCGGTACGCGCGTCCCGTCGGGCATGGACCAGCAGCATCAGACCGAGCAGCCCGGCGACCTCCCGCTCGGCCGGTAGCAGCCGACGAAGGATCCGGCCCAGCCGGATGGCCTCCTCGGCAAGATCGATCCGTTGGAGATCCGGGCCGGAACTGGCGGCGTACCCCTCGGTGAACACCGAGTAGACGGCCTGGAGCACCGTGGGCAGTCGACCGGGCAACTCGTCCTCCCCGGGCACCCGGAACGGGATACGGGCGTCCCGGATCTTCCGCTTGGCCCGGACGAGCCGCTGAGCCATCGTCGCCGGCGGCACCAGGAAGGCCCGCGCCACCTCGACAGTGGTGAGACCGGCGAGGAACCGCAGGGTGAGCGCCCCGCGATCCGGCGCGGCCAGGGCCGGGTGCGCGCAGGTGAAGAAGAGCGCCAGTCGGTCGTCGGGGAGGTCCCGGTCCGCGTCGGCGGGTGGGGCGGGGTCGGCCCGCTCGGCCTCGGCCCGGAGTACGGCGAGCCGCGTCGCCAGCACCTTGTCGCGTCGCAGCCGGTCCACCGCCCGACGCCGAGCCGTGGTGAGCAGCCACGCGCCCGGTCGACTCGGCACACCGTCGGTCGGCCAGTGCACGAGCGCCGCCTCGATGGCCTCGGACGCGACCTCCTCGGCCAGGTCGAGATCTCCGAAGCGGTGCACGAGCGAGGCGAGCAGTCGACCGCGTTCCTCCCGGAACACCGCCTCCACCGACGAACTGACGGCCGACTCCCCGTCCGGCACGATCAGGCCTGCATGTCGAACTCGAAGATCGGACGAACCTGCACCGACCCGGTACCGATGGCACCAGGGCTGCGGGCCGCCCAGTCCAGCGCGGCGTCGAGGTCCGGAACGTCGATCACGTCGTACCCGCCGAGCAGCTCCCGGGTCTCGGCGAACGGCCCGTCGGTGATCGTGCGCTCACCGCCGGGGCCGACCTGCACCGTCGTGCAGGTGGTCAGGTCCTGTAGCGGATACCCGGAGACCCAGACCCCGGCGTCCTTCATCTCCCGGTCGTAGCGGATCCAGTCCTCGACGGTGCACCCGTTGTCGACGGCCTCCCCGTCGGCCACGGGACTCATGAACAGCAGCATGTACTTCACGTTCCGGCTCCTCTCGGTGCGGCGTGTCGCCGTACAGCATGACGACGATCGGAGACCGGGGATGTCGACACGGCACGTCACGATTTTCTTGGCCGCACTGGCCGCGCGGGTTTGGGCCGCTCGTCGCGCCGGTCCACCCGTCGCTCGAACCAGGTCACCCCGACCAGGAGGACGGTCAGCAGGGCGAGCGCCGCCAGCGGAGGCAGGGAGCGGCCGACCGGCAGCAGGACCAGCGGCAGCACCGCGACGACGACCTGCGTCGGGTAGATCGTCCAGAGGGTCAGTCGGCGGAAGACCAACCTGCTGAGCAGGTAGACGGCCGCGCCACCGAAGAGCGCGGTGGCCGCCTCCCAACCCAGTGGATCGGCACGCGCCGACTCCTCGGTGAGCCGGCCGATCACCTCCTCGATGCCGAGCGCGACGTAGATCGCCCCGATGATCAACGGCGAGTGCCCGAGGCCGTACGCGTCACCGGCGACGTCGCCGCGTCGGTCATCCGGCACGTTGCTGACGGCCTCCCGCGCGGCGGGCGCCAGCCGGTCGAAGTAGAGCCACCACAGACACACAGTGCTGGCGAGACCGAGCAGCGCGGCCACCACCGCCGCACTGACCGGCGCCATCGTCCGTGGGCTCGCACCGGCGGAGATCAACGACTCGCCCAGCGCGATGATGAGCACCAGACCGAACCGCTCGGTGAAGTGGCCCACGCTGCGCAGTTGCCACGGCCGGAAGGCCGATGCGATCCGTGCGCCACCGATGTCCACCAGCAGCGCGACCGTCCAGAGCGCGGTCTGGCCCGCACCGCCGAGCAGCGCTCCACCGATCAGCGGGAACCACGCCAGCACCACCGGCACGACGAAGAAGCGCAGCGTCGAACGAAGTGGCTGGTCCGTCCTGCTCACCCAGAACAGGACCACGAGCTGCACCGCGCGTCCGACGACGTAGGCCAGGGCGAGCGCGAGCGGCGCGTCAACGAGCCCCGGGCCCTGGGTCCACGCGTCTGGCAGCACCAGAGCGACCACGAAGATCGCCGCCATCGCGACCAGGGTGGCCGCGCGGACCAGGCCGACGTCCGCGCGCACCAGGTTCCCCACCCAGGTGTACGGCCCCCAGGAGTAGAGCAGGAGCAGGAGCAGGAGCAGCCCCTGAGCCAGAGTGAGCGCGGTCGGCGATCCGGCCATGAACGTGATGACCCGGGTGAGGGCGAAGACGAAGACCAGATCGAAGAAGATCTCGAACATCGTGGTCCGGTGCGCCTCCGCCACCGGTACCGGTCGAACGCCCGAAATCCCCCTCATCCCCGCATTCTGCGTCAGGGTGGAGCGGGAACCGGCCGACCGTTCACCCGGTCCCCCCGCCGAGCACCGGACGCCCCGGCCTCAGGCCGAGGTCTGCGTCCGCCGCCGGCTCCGCTCCGCCCGCCGCCGCACCTGCTGGTACGCGCCGGTCAACCCCATCGCCCGGCGTACCTCGATCAGGGTCTGCCGGACTTCCTGACGGGTCCGTTCGGTGCCCTCGACGATCAGCCGGTCGACCAACCCCCGGTCGGCCTCGATCTCGGCCCGGCGCTGCCGAATCGGCGCCAGGAACGCTTCCAACGCGACGACCAGGCGTTCCTTGACCTCCACGTCACCGACCTGCCCGGCCCGGTAACGCCGGGCCAGGTCGGCCACCTCGTCGCGGTCCGGATTGAAGACCTCGTGGTACGCGAACACCGGGTTGCCCTCCACCGTGCCCGGCACGTCGGCCCGTACCCGATTCGGGTCGGTGTACATGCCGAGCACCTTCCGCCGCACGGTGGCGGCGTCGTCGGACAGTGCGATCGTGTTGCCCCGGCTCTTGCTCATCTTGGCCGCGCCGTCGGTGCCCACCAGGCTCGGCGTGTCCGCCGGGATCAGCTCAGGCACCGGGAAGACCGGGCCGTACAGATGATTGAATCGGCGCGCGATCTCCCGGGTCACCTCGACGTGCGCGGCGTTGTCCCGGCCGACCGGGACCACCTCGCCCTTGACGCAGAGGATGTCCGCGGCCTGGAGCACGGGGTAACCCAGCAATCCGTACGGCATCTCCTCCTTGCCGGCGTCTCGGGCCATGTCCTTGAGTGACGGGACCCGTTCCAGCCGGGGGACGGTCACCAGGTTCTGGAGGAGTGTGTTGAGGTCACCGACCTCCGGGATCGCCGACTGGAGATAGAAGATGGCCCGCTCCGGGTCGACGCCGGCGGCCAGGATGTCGGTCACCATCTCCCGGGCGTTGCCGGAAACCTGGTCGATGTCCTCGCGGCGATTGCGAGTGGTGAGCATGTGCAGGTCGGCGATGATGAAGAAGCTCTCGTAGCGCCGGTGCAGCCGCACCCGGTTGGCGATGCTGCCGACGTAGTGGCCGAGGTGAAGGCGGCCGGTGGGCCGGTCGCCGGTGAGCATTCGTGCGACGGACATGGTGGTGTGCCTCTCGTATCCGAGGGTGGGGTGACGCGGGCGCGCGCCGAGCGGGTCCCTTCCGGGACCCCTCGGTCAGCGGGATCGGCTCAGCGAGCCGTCCGCCATCGCGCGCCGGCGCGGTACCGCAGACCACCGGCACGGAGGACGTTCAGAAGTTGCTCCCGGCCATCGCCGGGGCTGGTTGCGATCCCGGGCAGCGCGCCGAGCGGGAGGCCGTCGACCGTGTCGACCGCCTCCGACGCGCAGTTGCCCAGTCGGACCACGAGCTCAGATTACCCGCGGTATGGCTCCGGGCGGGGGAAGGTAACTGTCGGCGTAGTAGCTGCCGACACGTTCCCGGTACTCCGGGTCGGCCGGATCCGCCTCGAACGGCGGTGCGTCCTTGATCGCCTGCCGAGCGCGGTCGACGTGCACGACGCGTTCCTGGTGGTCCACCCGAACCACAGTGCCAGCCGGCAGCAGCACCTTCTGGCCGAAGATCCACGGGCCGGTGTCCACCACCAGGTATCCCGCATCCGCCTCGTTGCTCGCCTCGTCGATGGTGCCGATCCGCCCGTCGGTCGCCTCCACGTGGTAGCCCACCAGGTCCACTGGTGTGCCAGGGCCGGGCGCGTCCGGGCCGTCGTGCCCACCGTCCGGGCCGTCCGGCGGCGTGACCGCGGGGGTGGTCTGCGTGTATCCGCCAGCGAGGGCGGACGGGTCACGCCATGCCCAGGGATTGAAGATCGAGGGTTGCACGGGGCACCTCCGGGGGGACGGTCGGCAACTGTCCTCTTTCGCAGTGCCCAGCTCGCTGCCGTCGGAAACGGAATGAGTCCCGGGCGTCGGTGGCGCCTGCTGTGCCCGTGCGGGTCTCGCGGGGAGGCCCGGCTGGCTTGACGGCGGCTCTGGTGGGCAGCCGCGCTGGCATACTCGGCTGCCATGGTGTTGTCGCGACGGTGGGCTGTCTTCCTGGTCGGGGTCGGGATCTGGACCTGGGTGATCTGGCCGAGGTTCGCGGTTGCCATCTGGCAGGACCCGCGGTCCTGGGCGTCCGGCACGGTCGCCGACGGCGCGCCCACCAGCTTTCTGTGGGTGCACGCGCTGTTGATCGGGGCGTCACTGGCCATCGGAACGACTGTGGGTGTCCTCGGCATCCGGGCGTGGCTGGTCGCCCGGCGGCGGCAGGCGTCCTGACCTGCCCATTCGGTGCTCTGGCGGCCTTTCCGTTGGCGTGAGTGGGCGGCCGCGAACCCGAATGTGACGCGCGCCGCTACCCCGCGGATTTGACGATCAAACCCGCGGACGCGTAACTTTCTCTCTGCCAGCGCGGAACGGGGCAAACGGGACGAAAGTCCTGAGGCCGCAAACCAAGCTGGTGACCGGGTCAAGCAGGGGTTCGCTCCTGTGAGACACGGCCGGGCGGGGCTCGCCGGATTGGCCGCGAGGCGGATTTGGTGCGGCGAAGCCGACCGGGTAAGGTTCACGACCGGCAGGGCACCGGGCGAGCTTGCGGGAAACCGCAGCGGCCGGCCTGCCAAATCCGACGACCTGACGCAGCGGTTCGCTGCTGCGTGGGTGCGCCGGGGCCAACCCGCACGAAGCATGACAGACCGGGACACACGGTTTGACACGGCCGAGACGGTGAGGTAACGTAGTAAAAGTGCCCGGCGCGAGAGCGGCGGGGACACGGAACGAAAAGCCCCGGTTGGGGTTCCACTGAGGTGGGGCTTCTGGTCGGTGTGTGGTTGTTCTTTGAGAACTCAACAGGGTGCTTGTAAAGCCAGTGCCAATTATGATTTATACCCCGGACTGGTCAGTTTTTGCTGGCTGGTTGGGATTCCTTTGGCAACATTTGTTTGTTGTCAGGATGCTGTTCAACATAGTTTTTTGTTGGAGAGTTTGATCCTGGCTCAGGACGAACGCTGGCGGCGTGCTTAACACATGCAAGTCGAGCGGAAAGGCCCTTCGGGGTACTCGAGCGGCGAACGGGTGAGTAACACGTGAGCAACCTGCCCCAAGCTTTGGGATAACCCTCGGAAACGGGGGCTAATACCGAATATTACTTCTGGCCGCATGGCTGGTGGTGGAAAGTTTTTCGGCTTGGGATGGGCTCGCGGCCTATCAGCTTGTTGGTGGGGTGATGGCCTACCAAGGCGACGACGGGTAGCCGGCCTGAGAGGGCGACCGGCCACACTGGGACTGAGACACGGCCCAGACTCCTACGGGAGGCAGCAGTGGGGAATATTGCACAATGGGCGGAAGCCTGATGCAGCGACGCCGCGTGAGGGATGACGGCCTTCGGGTTGTAAACCTCTTTCAGCAGGGACGAAGCGAGAGTGACGGTACCTGCAGAAGAAGCACCGGCCAACTACGTGCCAGCAGCCGCGGTAAGACGTAGGGTGCGAGCGTTGTCCGGATTTATTGGGCGTAAAGAGCTCGTAGGCGGCTTGTCGCGTCGACCGTGAAAACTTGGGGCTCAACCCCAAGCCTGCGGTCGATACGGGCAGGCTAGAGTTCGGTAGGGGAGACTGGAATTCCTGGTGTAGCGGTGAAATGCGCAGATATCAGGAGGAACACCGGTGGCGAAGGCGGGTCTCTGGGCCGATACTGACGCTGAGGAGCGAAAGCGTGGGGAGCGAACAGGATTAGATACCCTGGTAGTCCACGCTGTAAACGTTGGGCGCTAGGTGTGGGGGGCCTCTCCGGTTCCCTGTGCCGCAGCTAACGCATTAAGCGCCCCGCCTGGGGAGTACGGCCGCAAGGCTAAAACTCAAAGGAATTGACGGGGGCCCGCACAAGCGGCGGAGCATGCGGATTAATTCGATGCAACGCGAAGAACCTTACCTGGGTTTGACATGGCCGCAAAACCTCCAGAGATGGGGGGTCCTTCGGGGGCGGTCACAGGTGGTGCATGGCTGTCGTCAGCTCGTGTCGTGAGATGTTGGGTTAAGTCCCGCAACGAGCGCAACCCTCGTTCGATGTTGCCAGCGCGTTATGGCGGGGAC
The DNA here is from genome assembly GCF_053592955.1 of Micromonospora sp. NPDC002411. NCBI lineage: Bacteria > Bacillati > Actinomycetota > Actinomycetes > Micromonosporales > Micromonosporaceae > Micromonospora > Micromonospora sp. NPDC002411. The sequence continues at coordinate 39,164 of NZ_JBSFBM010000007.1, forward strand.
TCATCGAAGACTGCCGGGGTCAACTCGGAGGAAGGTGGGGATGACGTCAAGTCATCATGCCCCTTATGTCCAGGGCTTCACGCATGCTACAATGGCCGGTACAATGGGCTGCGATACCGTGAGGTGGAGCGAATCCCAAAAAGCCGGTCTCAGTTCGGATCGGGGTCTGCAACTCGACCCCGTGAAGTCGGAGTCGCTAGTAATCGCAGATCAGCAACGCTGCGGTGAATACGTTCCCGGGCCTTGTACACACCGCCCGTCACGTCACGAAAGTCGGCAACACCCGAAGCCGGTGGCCCAACCCTTGTGGAGGGAGCCGTCGAAGGTGGGGCTGGCGATTGGGACGAAGTCGTAACAAGGTAGCCGTACCGGAAGGTGCGGCTGGATCACCTCCTTTCTAAGGAGCACCTTCCGACGAAAGTCGGTAAGGAGCCCGCATCACCCGAATGTGGTGGTGGGGTGCTCGAATGGCGGAGACACTGGCAAGTTTTGCCCTGGCAACGGCCGGCGGCGCCTAGTACAGCCACCCGTGGGTGGTGGGAACGGTGGCTTCTGGTGCGGCTGGGGGAGAATGTGAGCACCCTGTTGGGTCCTGAAAGAACAACCATCGTGTTGTTTCTTTCGGAACCGTAGCGAGCCTGTGGGTTCGCGAGGTTGCCAGGCATGGCCTGGCCTCACATACCGCTGGTCTGAGGACTGGGTTTGGTGTGGGGCGGATCGGGTTGTGGGTTGGTCGTTTGTTGAGAATTGCACAGTGGACGCGAGCATCTTTGTGGTCAAGTTGTCAAGGGCGAACGGTGAATGCCTTGGCACCAGGAGCCGATGAAGGACGTGGGAGGCCGCGATAGGCCTGGGGGAGCTGTCAACCAAGCTGTGATCCCAGGGTGTCCGAATGGGGAAACCTGGCACCAGTCATGTGGTGTCACCCACACCTGAACACATAGGGTGTGTGGAGGGAACGCGGGGAAGTGAAACATCTCAGTACCCGTAGGAAGAGAAAACAATTTAGTGATTCCGTGAGTAGTGGCGAGCGAAAGCGGATCGAGGCTAAACCGGCTGCGTGTGATACCTGTCAGGGGTTGCGTGGTCGGGGTTGTGGGACCCCGCTGAGTGTACTGACATGCGCTCGAGGAGTTACAAAGTTAGTGGCTAGTCGAACAGTCTGGAATGGCTGACCGTAGACGGTGAAAGTCCGGTAGGTGAAAGTTGCTGACCTTCTGTGGGTGTTCCCGAGTAGCGGCGGACCCCTGAAATCTGCCGTGAATCTGCCAGGACCACCTGGTAAGCCTAAATACTTCCTGGTGACCGATAGCGGACAAGTACCGTGAGGGAATGGTGAAAAGTACCCCGGGAGGGGAGTGAAATAGTACCTGAAACCGTTCGCCTACAATCCGTCGGAGCCTTGCGGGGTGACGGCGTGCCTTTTGAAGAATGAGCCTGCGAGTTAGTGGCATGTGGCGAGGTTAACCCGTGTGGGGGAGCCGTAGCGAAAGCGAGTCTGAATAGGGCGATTCAGTCGCGTGTCCTAGACCCGAAGCGGAGTGATCTAGCCATGGGCAGGCTGAAGCGCGGGTAAGACCGCGTGGAGGGCCGAACCCACCAATGTTGAAAAATTGGGGGATGACCTGTGGTTAGGGGTGAAAGGCCAATCAAACTCCGTGATAGCTGGTTCTCCCCGAAATGCATTTAGGTGCAGCGTCGCGTGTTTCTTGCCGGAGGTAGAGCACTGGATGGTCTAGGGGGCCCACAAGCTTACCGAAATCAGCCAAACTCCGAATGCCGGTAAGTGAGAGCGCGGCAGTGAGACTGCGGGGGATAAGCTTCGTAGTCGAGAGGGAAACAGCCCAGATCACCAGCTAAGGCCCCTAAGCGTGTGCTAAGTGGAAAAGGATGTGGGGTCGCATAGACAACCAGGAGGTTGGCTTAGAAGCAGCCACCCTTTAAAGAGTGCGTAATAGCTCACTGGTCAAGTGGTTCCGCGCCGACAATGTAGCGGGGCTCAAGCACACCGCCGAAGCTGTGGCATTCACATTTTATCCTCGCTTGGACGTGATTCCTTGTGCAGGTGTGTGGATGGGTAGGGGAGCGTCGTGCCGCGAGTGAAGCAGCGGGGTGACCCAGTTGTGGACGCGGCACGAGTGAGAATGCAGGCATGAGTAGCGAAAGAAGGGTGAGAAACCCTTCCGCCGGATGACCAAGGGTTCCAGGGCCAGGCTAATCCGCCCTGGGTGAGTCGGGACCTAAGGCGAGGCCGAGAGGCGTAGTCGATGGACAACGGGTTGATATTCCCGTACCCGCGAAAGAGCGTCCCTGATGAACCTCGTTGTGCTAACCACCCAAACTGACGGAGACCTTCGGGTTGATGTTGGGGAGCGTGGGAACCTGACGGGTAGTAGTCAAGCGATGGGGTGACGCAGGAAGGTAGCTGAGCCCGGCCGGTGGTTGTGCCGGGGTAAGCGTGTAGGCCGTGGTGTAGGCAAATCCGCACCACATGAAGGCTGAGACGTGATGCCGAGCCGATTCAGGTGAAGTCAGTGATCCTATGCTGCCGAGAAAAGCCTCTAGCGAGTTCTTAGCGGCCCGTACCCCAAACCGACACAGGTGGTCAGGTAGAGAATACCGAGGCGATCGGGCGAACTGTGGTTAAGGAACTCGGCAAATTGCCCCCGTAACTTAGGGAGAAGGGGGGCCGGAGACGTGAAGCCCCGCGCGGGTGGAGCGTTGTATGGCCGCAGAGAGCAGGGGGAAGCGACTGTTTACTAAAAACACAGGTCCATGCGAAGAAGTAATTCGATGTATATGGACTGACGCCTGCCCGGTGCTGGAACGTTAAGGGGACCTGTTAGCTCTTCGGGGCGAAGCGGAGAACTTAAGCGCCAGTAAACGGCGGTGGTAACTATAACCATCCTAAGGTAGCGAAATTCCTTGTCGGGTAAGTTCCGACCTGCACGAATGGCGTAACGACTTCCCCACTGTCTCAACCACAGGCCCGGCGAAATTGCAGTACGAGTAAAGATGCTCGTTACGCGCGGCAGGACGGAAAGACCCCGGGACCTTTACTATAGCTTGACATTGGTACTCGAATTAGCTTGTGTAGGATAGGTGGGAGCCGGTGAAGTCCATACGCCAGTATGGGTGGAGGCAATCTTGAAATACCACTCTGGTTGATTTGGGTATCTAACTTCGGACCGTTATCCGGTTCAGGGACAGTGTCTGGTGGGTAGTTTAACTGGGGCGGTTGCCTCCTAAAAGGTAACGGAGGCGCCCAAAGGTTCCCTCAGCCTGGTTGGCAATCAGGTGTTGAGTGCAAGTACACAAGGGAGCTTGACTGTGAGACTGACAGGTCGAGCAGGGACGAAAGTCGGGACTAGTGATCCGGCACTTGCGAGTGGAAGCGGTGTCGCTCAACGGATAAAAGGTACCCCGGGGATAACAGGCTGATCTTCCCCAAGAGTCCATATCGACGGGATGGTTTGGCACCTCGATGTCGGCTCGTCGCATCCTGGGGCTGTAGCAGGTCCCAAGGGTTGGGCTGTTCGCCCATTAAAGCGGTACGCGAGCTGGGTTTAGAACGTCGTGAGACAGTTCGGTCCCTATCCGCCGTGCGCGTAGGATACTTGAGAAGGGCTGTCCCTAGTACGAGAGGACCGGGACGGACGAACCTCTGGTGTGCCAGTTGTCCTGCCAAGGGCACGGCTGGTTAGCTACGTTCGGAAGGGATAACCGCTGAAAGCATCTAAGCGGGAAGCCTGCTTCAAGATGAGGTATCCCACCCACCTTGGTGGGGTAAGGCCCCCAGCTAGACGACTGGGTTGATAGGCCGGAAATGTAAGCCCGGTAACGGGTTCAGTTGACCGGTACTAATAGGCCGAGGACTTGACTACTAAGCTGCTACGCGTCCACTGTGCAACTCTGAACAAGCGAACACCCACGTGGAGACGTGCCGGGGTTGTTTGATATGTTCATAGAGTTACGGCGGTCATGGCGGAGGGGAAACGCCCGGTTACATTCCGAACCCGGAAGCTAAGCCCTCCAGCGCCGATGGTACTGCACTCGTGAGGGTGTGGGAGAGTAGGACGCCGCCGGACAATCTTTCAGAAAGGGCCACCCCCGATGGGGGTGGCCCTTTCTGCGTTCCCGTGTCACGGGTTGATCCCCTCCATACCGCCACATCGGCGAAACGGAGTCGATCAACGCGTGCGGGGCGCGGCGCCTCTAGGCTGGACGCGTGGATGACGTCCTGATCCCCCTGGTGGTCGCAGCCTGCGTGGCGGCGATCCTGGGGATCCTCACGTGGCTGGGAGCGCGGGTACGTCGTCGTGGCATCGGTGGTGAGGTCATGGGTCCGTTCGAGGAGATGTGGCATCCCGCCGCGCACCGGTTCCGGGCCGAAATCCGTGTGCAGGAGGCGCGTACGGTGCCAATGCCACCGCAGGGTGCCAGGAAGCGCCCCGGGCCAGGGCGGTGACACTGACGGGCACTGGGCTCGGATCAGCCCCGGGTCTGCATCTCGCTACGGAGGTTGCGCATCAGGCCGCCGGCGTCGGTGACCGACCGACCCGGGAACATGGCCATCACGACGCTGCCGTGGTCCGCCCAACCGCACACCGCGAAATCGCCACCCTCGCCACTGGTGCTGCCGCACTTCATCACGCCACCCAGATCGCCGGCGGGTGACTCGCGCAGGCCGTTCACCGAGCCGGTCTCGTCCGACATGAGGCGGAAGAGGCTGTCCAGGTCCCGTTCCGGCTGCCACAGCAGTGTGGTGCCCCCGAAGATGAGCACCGAGCGCTTGTCGTCGGCCGGGTCGCGGTAGACAGTGCCGAAACTGCGGTCCAGCTCGATGTTCGCGGCCAGGCCACTGCGCAGGTAGTCGGCGGTGCTCTTCGCCCGCTCGCTGTCGTCGCGGGTCAGACCCGCCACCCGATCGGGTGAGGTCAGTTGGGTGTCCTTCTGCTGCGCCACCCGCCATCCGCCGACGCCCAGCACACCGGCGCCCGCGAGGCCGACCACCAACGCGATCGCCCAACCGATCTTGCGGCGTCGGGACCAGCCGCCGGACCGCTCGTCGGGGTCGCCCCCGGAGTCCCGGGTGCTGAGCTGGATCGGCTCCTCGCTCAGCTCGACCGGCTCGTGACTGCCGTCGAGCGAACGGTCGGTGAGATGTGCGTCGGACATAGCCGACACCGTACGCGAACGAGAGGTGGCGCACGTCAGGTCCGGAGAAGCCCTCCGTAGACTTGTCAGGTGACCGAGAGACTGGATGCCCACCGCCCCGACGCCCCGACCCTTGCCGGCCAGTACCAGCCGGGCGAGGTAGAGCAGCGACGGTACGAGCAGTGGGTAGCCGCCGGGCACTTCCGGGCGTCCGCGGACAGCGAGAAGCCCCCCTTCACCATCGTCATCCCGCCGCCGAACGTCACGGGCTCGCTGCACATGGGCCACGCCCTGGACCACACGGTGCAGGACGCCCTGGTGCGACGGAAGCGCATGCAGGGCTTCGAGGCGCTGTGGCTGCCGGGCATGGACCACGCCGGCATCGCCACCCAGAACGTCGTTGAGCGGCAGCTCGCCGCTCAGGGGTTGTCCCGACACGACCTGGGTCGGGAAAAGTTCGTCGAGCGGGTCTGGCAGTGGAAGGCCGAGTCCGGCGGCGCCATCCTGGGTCAGATGCGTCGCCTCGGCGACTCCGTCGACTGGGACCGCGAGCGCTTCACCATGGACGAGGGCCTGTCCCGGGCCGTCCAGACGATCTTTAAGAAGCTGTACGAAGACGGCCTGATCTACCGGGCCAACCGGATCATCAACTGGTGCCCGCGCTGCCTCACCGCGCTCTCCGACATCGAGGTCGAGCACACCGACGACGACGGTGAGTTGATCTCGATCAGGTACAGCGACGAGGTCGTGGTGGCCACCACCCGGGCCGAGACGATGCTGGGTGACACCGCGGTGGCGGTGCACCCGGACGACGAGCGCTACCAGCACCTGATCGGCACCGAGGTCGAGGTGCCCCTCACCGGCCGCCGGATCCCGATCGTCGCCGACGCGCACGTCGACCCGTCCTTCGGCACCGGCATGGTCAAGGTGACGCCCGCGCACGACCCGAACGACTTCGAGATCGGCCAGCGCCACGACCTGCCCGCGCTGACAGTGATGGACGAGCGCGGTGTGATCACCGTGCCCGGCCCGTTCGAAGGGCTGGACCGGTTCGAGGCGCGGCCCGCGATCGTCGCGGCGTTGCGCGAGCAGGGCCTGATCGTCGCCGAGAAGCGTCCGTACGTGCACGCGGTCGGGCACTGTTCCCGCTGCAAGACGACTGTCGAGCCCCGGCTGTCGTTGCAGTGGTTCGTCAACACCACGCCGCTGGCCCAGGCGGCCGGTGACGCGGTGCGCGACGGTCGGGTCCGCATCGAGCCGGCCGAGTTGGCGAAGCGCTACTTCGCCTGGGTCGACAACATGCACGACTGGTGCATCTCCCGTCAGCTGTGGTGGGGGCACCGCATCCCGGTCTGGTACGGCCCGGCCGGCGAGGTCGTCTGCGTCGGCCCCGACGAGGAGCCGCCGACCGGCGACGGATGGCACCAGGACGAGGACGTCCTGGACACCTGGTTCTCCAGCGGCCTGTGGCCGTTCTCCACCCTCGGCTGGCCCGAGCAGACCCCGGAACTGGCGAAGTTCTACCCGACCAGCGTGCTGGTCACCGGGTACGACATCCTGTTCTTCTGGGTCGCCCGGATGATGATGTTCGGCCTGTACGCGATGGACGGCCGACCGCCGTTCGACGTGGTCGCGTTGCACGGCATGGTGCGCGACCAGTACGGCAAGAAGATGTCGAAGTCGTTCGGCAACGTGGTTGACCCGCTGGACTGGATCGACAGGTACGGCGCCGACGCCACCAGATTCACCCTCGCTCGGGGCGGCAACCCCGGTCAGGACGTCCCGGTCAGTGAGGAGTGGTGCCAGGGCTCGCGCAACTTCTGCAACAAGCTCTGGAACGCCACCCGGTTCGCGCTGATGAACGGCGCGCACACCACGGGGGACCTGCCGCCCGTCGAGCAGCTCTCCACCGTCGACCGGTGGATCCTGTCCCGGCTGTCGCACGTCACCGCCGAGGTCGACGAGCAGTTCGAGGCGTACGAGTTCGCCAAGGTGTGCGACCTGCTCTACCACTTCGCCTGGGACGACGTCTGCGACTGGTACGTGGAGCTGAGCAAGCCGGTGCTCGCCGAGGGCGGTGAGCGGGCGGAGGTCAGCCGTCGTGTGCTCGGGCACGTGCTCGACCAGCTGCTGCGGCTGCTGCACCCGATCATCCCGTTCGTCACCGAGGAGCTGTGGCTCGCGTTGACGGGCGGCGAGACGGTGCAGACCGCCGCCTGGCCGGTGGCCGACCGCGCGCTGGTCGACGACGCCGCGGAGGCCGAGCTGGCGAGCGTGCAGCGGGTGGTCACCGAGATCCGTCGGTTCCGCTCGGACCAGGGGCTGCGCCCGACGCAGCGGGTAGCTGCCCGCCTCGACGGGTTGACCGGAGCGGGCATCGCCGCCCACGAGCCCCTGATCCGTTCACTGGTCCGGTTGGACCCGGCCGGGGACGACTTCCAGGCCAGCGCCACCCTGGCCATGCCCGGCGCGGTCGGTGTCGCGTTGGACACCCGGGGGTCGATCGACCTGGCCGCCGAGCGGGCCCGGCTCACGAAGGACCGTGCGGCTGCCGAGAAGGAGGTCGCGCAGGCCCGCGCCAAGCTCGACAACCCTGCCTTCATCGGCAAGGCCCCCGAGCCGGTGGTCGCGAAGATCCGCGACCGGCTCGCCACCGCCGAGGCCGACCTGGTCCGGATCGACGCTGCTCTGGAGACACTGTCCTCGTGACCGACCGTACCGATTTCGCCGCCGTCGAGGCGGAGCTGAACGCCCGTGGTTTCACCCGCATGGTCTTCGAGCTGGACCGGATCGATTCGCTGCTGGACCTGCTCGGCAGCCCACAGCGGGCGTACCCGGCGATCCACCTGACCGGCACCAACGGCAAGACCTCCACCGCGCGGATGATCGACTCGCTGCTGCGGGCGTTCGGGCTGCACACCGGCCGCTACACCAGCCCGCACCTGGAGACCGTGCGGGAGCGGATCAGCCTGGACGGGGAGCCGGTCAGCGAGGAACGATTCGCGTCGATCTACCGGGAGATCAAGCCGCTGGCCGAGTTGGTCGACGCGCGGTCGGACGAGCCGCTGACGTACTTCGACATGACCACCGCGCTGGCGTTCGCCACCTTCGCCGACGCGCCTGTCGACATCGCCGTGGTCGAGGTGGGGCTCGGCGGCGCCGAGGACGCCACCAACGTGATCCAGGCCGGCGTCTGCGTGATCACCCCGATCGGGCTGGACCACACCGAGTGGCTCGGCGACACACTCCAGGACATCGCGCTGGCCAAGGCCGGCATCATCCACCCGGGCGCCACCGTGATCGCGGCCGCCCAGGAGGAGGAGGCGGCGCGGCCACTTCTGGATCGCTGCGCCGAGGTCGGGGCCACCATCGCTCGGGAGGGCGGCGAGTTCGGCGTAATGCGTCGGGCGGTCGCGGTCGGCGGCCAGGTGCTCAGCATCCAGGGCCTCGGCGGTGTGTACGACGACGTGTTCATTCCGCTGCACGGCGCCCACCAGGCGCAGAACGCCGCGGTGGCGCTCGCGGCGGTGGAGGCGTTCCTGGGTGCCGGGGCTCGCCGGCAGCTCGACATCGAGGCGGTCCGGGAGGGCTTCGCCTCGGCCAGTTCCCCGGGGCGGCTGGAGCGGGTTCGTAGCGCCCCGACCGTCCTGCTGGACGGCGCGCACAACCCGCACGGCATGGCCGCGACCGTCAACGCCCTGCAGGAGGAGTTCGCGTTCAGCAAGCTGGTGGCGGTGGTCGGCGTCCTCGCCGACAAGGACGCGGAGGCCCTGCTCGAGCTGCTGGAGCCGGTGGCCGACCTGGTGGTGGTCACCCGCAACAGCTCGCCACGGGCGATGCCGGTGGCGGAACTCGCCGCGCTGGCGGCCGAGGTGTTCGGCGAGGAGCGGGTGGAGTCGGCCGAGGAGATACCGGACGCGATCGAGCTCGCGGTGGCGCTGGCCGAGGAGGACGTCCCTGGTGAACTCAGCGGGGTCGGGGTCCTCGTCACCGGGTCGGTGGTCACGGTCGCGGACGCCCGCCGGCTGCTGAAGCGATGAGCGGTCCGGAGCGGGACCCGCACGCCACCGACGACCCGACCGGGCAGGCCGGGGCAGGCGCGCCAGCTGACCAGCCGGTGGAGGAGCCCGTCGCGGGGCAGCCGCGCCGCTGCGGGGTGCGCAACCCGGAGGCGGCGGTACGCGGTCTGGGCGCGGGGACCCTCGCCCTGGAGGCGCTGGTGCTGTTGCTGGCGATCCAGCCGGTACGAGTGGTCGGCGGTGACCTGAGCGGCGCCGCGATCGGTGTGGTGGTGGCACTGGCGGTGGCCGCCGTCGTGCTCGCCGGCATGATGCGGCGACCGTGGGCCTGGAACGCCGGCACCGTGCTCCAGGGTCTGCTGATCCTGGGAGGTCTGCTGCACTGGTCGCTGTTCGGGCTGGGCATCATCTTCGCCCTGGTCTGGGCGTACGCGCTGCACGTTCGTCGGGTCATCCTCGGCTGACGCGGCCGCGTCAGCCGAGGTGAGGTCGGCAGGGTCAGGCGTCGGCGCGTTCGCGCCACTGGGTGAGGGCGATGCCGTGGCCGTCGGGGTCACGGAACGCCGCCGCCCACACCTCCAGTTTGGTGCCCCGGTTGACCACCCGGGGCGCGTAGGTGAAGCGGACGCCCGATTCACGGAGTCGCTCGTACGCCGCTTCGATGTCGTTCACCTCAAGGTTGACGTGCACCAGGCGGCGGCTGATCGGCGCCGCCCCGGTCACCTCGCGGAGGACGAGCCGGGTCGTGCCGGAGGCGAGTACGGCGTTGTGGGCGCCCTGGTCGACCTCACTGAAGCCGAGCACGTCGCGGTAGAAGCCGAGCGACCGGGACAGGTCGGTCACCAGCAGGGTGAGCCCGACCCCGCTGATCGGCGCGGTCGGATCCGTGGCCGACGCCGTGTCGAACCCGAAGATCGCCCGATCCAGGTCCTCGTCGCTCACGGTTTCGCGGCCCGCCCGGCCCGGGGACGGGTCGTCCAGCGGTAGATCGAGTGGATCCAGCGGGTCGGTCGCGCCCGTTCCGGACCGCTGCGCGGGCGGCGGATCGGAGCGCTGCGCGCTGAGTGGATCGGAGCGCTGCGCGCTGACAGGGTCCGCGCGCTGCGCGGGCGGCGGGTCCACGGGATCTGCGGTCGACAGGTCGTCCCGCGGGGGGTCGTAACGGTCGGCGTCGGGCTTGTCGAAGCGCTCCTCGGGGGCGGTGCGTGGCGCCGGGGTGGCCCTCCGGGGTAGACCGCTGGCCTGGGGTTCGACGAGGACGCCCTCCAACACCGGGCCGCCCGGGGTCTGGTGCACCACCACCGGCTCGCGCTCCTCGGACGCGACACCCGGGTCGTCCCGCAGGGGATCGGAGCGCAGGGGATCGGTGCGCAGGGGATCGGTGCGTACCGGATCGCCGTGCGGGTCTCGGAAAGGGTCGCCGTGCGGGTCGCGGAAGTCGTCCCGGAAGTCGTCGTCCGGAGCGCGGTCGGCCCACGGCGGGGCATCCTGCTGGATCAACACCTCGTCCACCGCGTCGATGTCGGCGAACTCCGGCGGGAGGTCGGCGACGGCGGCGGCGGTCTCGGCGTGGGTCGGCACCTCGTCCCAGAGGACCTTGACGTGCCGCTGGTCGTCCAACGCGACCCGGATCGGCAGGGTCTGGCCCAGCGACGGCCACTTGGAGACCGGCACCCGAGGCTCGATGATCTTCTTGGATCGCGGTGGCAGGCCGGGCGCGTCGATGACCAGTTGGAGTTCACAGCGGCCGAACGCGTACTGGGTTGGCGGTTCGGAGGCGCTGTGCACGTGCCCGACGCCGACCACCCAGGTGCGCCCGCCGCCGCGTACGGTCGCCAGGGCGATGGCCAGCACCAGCAGGGCGACCCCGAGAGCCACGATGGCCCAGCTGGTCATGCCCAGCCCGAAGAGGACGACGAAGGTGGCCACGGTGCCCAGCACCGTGCCGATCAGTTTGCGTACCGGCGCGATGGGCCGGTTCCCGCCATTCGCCACAGTGGACCTCCCGGGGGTCAGGGCCAGGCTAGGCCGGATCGGCCACCGGGGGAAAGACCGGCCGCCGCGCCGGCGCCGGGACCGGGTCGCTAGGCTGACCGTACCGATCTCGAGCGTTCAACGCGTACAGGAGGAACCCAGCGTGTCCAGCAACAGCCCGGATGAGCGCAGCCTCGTTCTGATCAAGCCCGACGCGGTACGCCGCGGCCTGGTCGGCGAGGTCCTCTCCCGCTTCGAGCGCAAGGGGCTGCGGATCGACGCGATGGCGCACCGGACGATGGACGCGGCGCTCGCCGACGAGCACTACGCCGAGCACGTCGACAAGGCGTTCTACCCGCCGTTGAAGGACTTCATGACCGGCGGCCCGCTGGTCGCCCTGGTGCTCTCCGGCGACCAGGTCATCGACGTGGTTCGCGGGCTGGTCGGTGCGACCGACGGCCGGAAGGCCGCCGCCGGCACCATCCGGGGTGACCTGTCCCTGTCCAACCGGGAGAACCTCGTGCACGCCTCCGACTCGACGGACAGCGCCAAGCGTGAGATCGCGCTCTGGTTCCCCGAGCTGGGCTGACCCGGGCTGTCGACGCGGGCTGACGGCGGCGGGGTTCAGCCGGTCGGCGGCAGCTTCGCCGGGTTGCCCATCACGTAGATACCGGTGATCCGGCCGTCGGCCGCGGCGACGGTCAGCGCGTAACGGCTGCCGTCGGCGCGGGTGAGCAGGGCGGCGGGTTCGCCGTTCAGCTCCAGCCGCTGGAACGACCATTCCCGGGCGGGGCCGTAGATCCCGGCGAAGAAGCGGGCGACCCGGTCCGCCCCGTTGACCGGGTTGCGGGCGGCCCGTGCCCGGCCACCGCCGTCGTTCCACGCGGTGGCGTCCGCGGCGACCAGGCTGGTCAACGTCGCCAGGTCACCGTCGCGGGCGGCGGCGAGGAACGCGTCCAGCAGGCGCTCCCGTTCGGAGCGGCTGGCGGTGAACCGACGCTGCTCCTGGCGTACCCGGGAGACCGCCCGGTGGTGCAGCTGCCGGCAGTCCTCCGGGGTTCGGTCCAGGATCTCCGCGATCTCCGCATACGGCAGGTCGAAGGCGGTGTGCAGGACGTACACGGCACGCTCCGGCGGGGTGAGCCGTTCCAGGACGTGCAGCAGCGCGGTGGAGAGCGAGTCGCGCAGCTCGGCGCGGTCCAGCGGCCCGAACGGCGAGGGTTCGGTCGGCACCGGCTCGGGCAGCCACGGCCCGACGTACGTCTCGCGGCTCGCCTGCCGCGCCCGCAGTCGGTCCAGGGCCAGCCGGGTGACGACCCGGGACAGGTATCGGCGTGGCTCGGCCACCGTCGAGCGGTCCACGCCCAACCAGCGCAGGTACGCCTCCTGGAGCACGTCCTCGGCGTCGTGACGGCTGCCGAGGAGGCGGTACGCGAGCCCGAGCAGCATCGGC